>JAPLHH010000141.1 GCA_026389735.1 Chloroflexota bacterium
ATTTTAAGCTCGCAGACGAAGTCGGTCTTGCGGCTGCCCAGAAGGTTGGAAGCTCGCCGGTGCCAGGCGTCAAGCTCTTTGTCGGAGAAGGCGTTAGCCAGGCTTAACAGGGGCTGAGGGTGTTCGACAACGCCGAAGGCTACAACAGGCGCAGCACCAACCCGCAGAGAGGGCGAATCAGGAGTGATGAGTACGTGGTGCGCTTCCTCGAGCTGATCAAGCTCGCGCATAAGCTCGTCATACTCGGCATCGCTGATTTCCGGGCTGTCCAAAACGTAATAGCGGTAGTTGTGATAGTTAATCAGCTCCCGTAGCTTTGCTACCCTTTGTTTTGCCTCAGCCATATTTTCCGTAACCAGCCTCATTCATAGTATAGCACGTTGTAAAAGCAGCATTAAACATGTAGTGGTGGGGCTTTAGCCTCGCCCAATGCCACCAAGAGCGCGGCCTCTGTTTTTTGTGTCATTGCGAGCCGAAGGTGTGGCAATCCCTGCATGGCAACCACGTCTGCCTCGGCTGAGATCGCCACGGCGCTTACGCTCCTCGCGATGACAGAAATGGGTGCTCTCCTCACGATGACATGACGAGCGACCCTAAAGGGTCGCAACTACATTGGTTGGTCAATGAAAACTGTACATTTGCCTGTTTTATTCCACTGGTTGACAGTCAAATGCCGCGAGGTATAACATTGCCATTACGAGCAACAAAGGGTGGCCTAACCACACAACCGGTCGAAATGGAAAACCACCCGATAAAAGAGTTGCCGATGCTGGCAGGAGGCACTGATGCCTGAAGAACGTTCCGTCAAATCCCGTTTTGTGCTGACTACAAGGCGCATCGAGGCGCTGGCCGACTGCATTTTTGCCTTTGCCATGACACTTCTTGTCCTCACCTTGACTCTTCCTGATGCGACACAGACTAAGCTCAGCCTAAGCCAATTGCTGGTGGGCCAGTGGCCCAAATTCTTTAATTACGCACTCAGTTTTGTGCTTCTGGCAATCTTCTGGATTGTTCATCATCAGCAATTCCACATGATACACCGCACCGATAGGGGACATATCTGGATTAATATCGGTATTCTCATGTTCGTGGCTCTAATGCCTTTTTCCACAGATGTGGCAGGGAGCTATGGCGACGAGACACTGGCGGAACTTGTGTTCAGCGCCAATCTAATGATATTGGGACTTCTTTTCTTATTAAATTGGTGGTATGCCTGCAGGAACCACCGGCTTGTCGACCCCGACCTGAGTAAGGAAAGCATTGCCAGAGGCATACGAAGGAGTTGCATTACTCCGGTTGTTGCGGCTATATCGATGGTGCTATCTTTTTTCATTCCTCGGTGGGGGCTCACGGTGTATATGTTGATTCCGATTATCCAGTTGCACCCCTGGTTTCGCCATCGCGACTGGTGAGCTTATTGTGCCAGCAGCGAACGGGTTACCAAAGTTGTTGTAAATCTGGCATAAACTGCTTCTTTGATACAATCATTGTCTACCTTGAGATATGGTCTGCAAACAGCTAAAATTGGGGTTGTTTTTTTGAACAGAATGTGGGTATATACTAGCCTGGAGTGTGGCTAACATGGTAGAAACATTTCTGTGTTCTAATTGTGGTGAGGAGAATCTGATGAGCTACCGGTTTTGCGGAGCTTGCGGAACTAAGCTGGCCGCCGGGGTGCAGCAGTCAGAAAAGACCTGCTCAAAATGCGGTGCACAAAACCTACCAGATTATAAGTTCTGTGGCAGTTGCGGTGTGAAGTTAGACACTTCCTGTCCTAATTGCGGAGCTGATGTTCCCGCCGACTCCAGATACTGTCCGAATTGTGCCTATCTTTGTGGTGACGGGAGGTATGAAGTGTAGCGGTAGCGGCCCTTGACTTCAATTTGACCTCTAGGTCGCCTCTGTTTAGAATTCCATTTGAAGCCCTCTGGAAAATGAAAAGCAAATCACCACTCTGGTATACGGTGCAAACGATTTTAGGCTGGATGCTGGAAGAGTCCATCCTGGTGGTTGTGGTGCTCTGGCTGCTGCCGCGGTTCAATGTAAACCTTCCGCTGTGGGTTCTGGGTATTTTGATGATAGCTTTAGCGGTGTATTCCTCCGTTATGTACCGGATAGGTAAGCTGACCTTCCTCATGAAGCCGAAGGTGGCTGCTGAGGCTATAATTGGCAATGAGGGCAAGGTGACCAAGCGGCTGGCTCCCGAGGGCTATGTTAAAGTTCAGGGTGTGCTGTGGAAGGCGACATGTAGTGAATCTGAACTAGAAGTCGGCGATGAGGTTCTGGTTGTAGGCATTGAAGGGCTTAGACTGCTTGTCAGACCGAAAGAAAAGACGGTCAAAACCTTCGAGTCCGGAAACCACAAACATTAAATCCTAAATCCCAAACAATACAAAAATACAAACCTTCAAATTTGAAAGCACTCATGTTTTGGCCGTCTGTGGACTCTTGACAAAAGCGGAAATGGATGTATAATGTAAATAACAATAACTATTATTAAAAACATGTTGAGGAGAACTAAACAGAAGGAAGCTATTCTTGAAGTGTTGAGAGGTACAACCTCTCATCCGACGGCTGATTGGGTATACAACGAAGTGAGGAAGGAGATACCAAACATCAGCTTGGGGACGGTATATCGGAATCTCAGGCTATTATGCGAAAGGGGGGAGATTTTAGAGCTGGACCTTTGTGGTACTTTGGCCCGCTTCGATGCCAGGCAAGACAATCACTACCATTTCAGATGTGAAAAATGTGGTTGGGTATTTGATGTGGATTTGCCAGTAGATGAGGAGATTGACAGGAGAGCGGCGCAGAAGACCGGTTTTGAGGTTTCGTTTCATCGGCTTGAGTTTCGCGGAGTATGCAAAAATTGTCAGGGAAGCTGATTGTGTGGGAGGTAGTTCATGCCGAAAGTGGTAATAACATTGGATGAGCAGCAGGTAACTAAACTGGAGCAGGTAATTATTGACCGTGATGAGAAGGGGGCGTGGGAGCTGTTGGCTGAGATAAGGGCGAAGGTCAAGGCAACTCAGTACACTCGCTGCGGTATAGAGAAGCTGCGAAAATAGTCCCTGTGGAGATAAACATCCGGTAGGTCAAGGTAATGCGAGGTTGAAATGACGTCTGCATGGCGAGCTCTCTGTGAATTCGTAAACTTTGTTGGCTTGACAATGAGGTTATATCTGCCTATATTTGTTGTAGAACCATCATTCTTGGTCACGTTGTCCTGTGGGGGATGTGAGATGTATTCGGGCAAGAATAGGCTAGATTGCCTTCGGAAATAGGCGTTCAAGCAGGGCTGTCGGGTAGTTGTGCCTGGCAGCTTTTTAGTTTAACGAAGACAGGGGGCAGGGCATATTGTGCGCCTCCTGTCGAAAATGAAAGATTCAAGGAGGATGAAATGGCAAAAGAGGTTAAAGTTTATTCTACCACTGCCTGACCCTGGTGCGTTAAAGTCAAGCAGTTGCTGGACGAAAACAAAGTCCCTTATAAGAATCTTGATGTTGCCAGAGATAAGGTTGCCCGCGATGAAATGCTCAGCAAGACGGGGCAGTTTGCTGTGCCGGTTATTGACATCGACGGTGAGATTTCCGTCGGCTACGATGAGAAATGGCTGAAGCAGAAGCTGAACCTTTAGATAAAGGTTATGGGCAATGTACGATTTGATGATTATCGGAGGTGGCCCCGCCGGCATGACGGCAGCTGTTTATACGGCGCGAAAAAAGCTGAATGCCTTGTTGCTTAGCAAAGACGTGGGAGGGCAGGTCCACTGGACGTTGGGGATAGAAAACTATATGGGCTATCAGCTTATCGAAGGCTCGGAGCTGATTCACAAGTTTGAAGAGCAGGTAAAACAGTTTCCAATAGACATGAAGGTTGGGGAGGGAGTCAGCAGTCTGTCTCGAATAAGCGGCGGCTTCGAGGCTAAGACTGACAATGGCGAAACCTACCAGGCAAAGGCGGTCTTAATTGCCACCGGTAAGCGCCCTCGCCCCTTAAACGTCCCTGGCGAAGAAAAACTCAGGGGCAGAGGGGTTACGTACTGTGCTACCTGCGATGGTCCACTGTTTGCTGATATGAAGGTAGCTGTAATCGGTGGTGGCAATTCAGCCCTGGAGGCCGTTGATGATATGGTCAAAATCGCCGGGTATGTCTATCTGGTGTCACTGACGCCTCTCACCGGCGACCAGATATTAATCGACAGGGTGAAAGGTGCCAGCAACCTGGCGATGTTCTTGGAGCATGAAGTCGTGGCGATAACCGGAGAGAACCTTGTTGACGGGATAAAAATAAGGGATTTGAAAACAAAGCAGGAAAGGGAGCTTCAGGTTGGCGGTGTCTTTATTGAAATCGGACTTATGCCAAACTCGGACCTGGTAAAGGGTGTAGCTGCTCTTAATCGCATTGGGGAAATCGAGGTTAATTGTAACAATGAGACCAATGTTCCCGGCCTTTTTGCTGCCGGAGATGTGACTAATGTCCCTGAAAAACAGATAGTGGTTGCTGCTGGTGAGGGAGCTAAAGCGGCCCTTCAAGCCCATCGCTATCTCCAAAGGCTGGTCTGACAGGAGAGAAGTTATTTGAGGAATGTAGCCGCGAGGCTTTAGCCTCGCTCAGGCGACCCTAAAAGGTTGCAACTACATTGAAAATAAATTGATGTCAAGCATTATGTGGTGCTAGTCAAGCAGGGGGAGAATTATGCAGCTAAAAGGAAGTAAAACAGAAGAAAAATTACGCAAGGCCTTCGTTAGAGAGCTACATGCCCACGCCGGCTATATATACTTTGCCGAGGCTGCCAGAGAAGCTGGCTTGGAACAAGTGGCTGACATGTTTTTGACGACAGCTCAGAATGAAGCGGAACATGCCGAGCATGAGTTCAAATTCCTTGGCGGCCTGGGTGATACCGCAGCAAATCTGAAACTGGCTACTGGTCGTGAGCATGAGGAAGCGACCAAGTTGTATCCCGAGGCGGCAAAAACGGCTAAGGATGAAGGCTTTGATGAAATTGCCGATTTTTTCCACCGGATGGGCAAAGTTGAGGCGAAGCATGAGAAGAATTTCCGTCAGCTGCTGGAGACATTAGACGAGGGCGGGACCTTTAAAGGAAGGACAGTGGGGCATTCAGCGGTTGAGATGGCGCAGCTTATGTTACCGCACCAGACCAATCCTGCCGGTTTTGTCCATGGTGGCGAGTTGATGAAGCTGATGGATAACGCTGCCGGTGTGGTAGCTGCCCGCCATAGTCGTGCTAACCCGGTCACTGCAATCGTTGAAGACATCAATTTCCATAACCCGGTGCGCGTTGGAGACCTGGTGCTGATTCATGGCAAAATCACTTTTACCAGCCGCTCATCAATGGAAATGCGGATAGAGGTTGAGGCGGAGAATCTTCTCACCGGCAAGCGGCTCCCAGCGCTGACTGCCTATTACGTTATGGTGGCTGTGAACCTTGAGGGGAAACCTGTTGAGGTGCCGCCTCTTATCGTCATTACCGAGGAAGAGGAACGTCTTTTTGATGAAGGCTTGACCAGATATCAGGCGCGAAAGGCGAAATCCGCGAAGTAGGAGGAGATGTGATAATGGGGAATGGAAAGAAGCCGGAAAGAAAAGTCTATCTAGATTATGTCGCTACCACTCCTGTATTACCTGAGGTCATGGAGGCGATGCTACCTTATTTCAGGGAGGTCTATGGAAATCCTCAATCGCTCCACTCCTGGGGTGATGAAGCCAGAGAAGCGATAGAGAAAGCTCGGGAGCAGGTTGCCGGCCTCGTCGGCGGCAGTCCGGAGGAGATAGTTTTTACTTCAAGCGGCAGTGAAGCTAACAATCTGGCAGTCAAAGGGCTGGCTCAAGGTCAGATTGAGAAGGGGAAGCATATAATTGTTTCCGCAGTTGAGCATTTTTCCGTGCTTCATGCTGTCAGAACTTTGGAAAAGGCTGGCTTTGAGCTTACTGTGGTGCCGGTGGATAAATACGGGCTGGTTGACCCTGATGAGGTAGCCAGAAATATCAGGAAGGACACAATACTGGTGTCCGTTATGCATGCCAACGGAGAGGTAGGCACAATCCAGGCTATCGCTGAGATGAGTAAGAGGGTTAAAGAGGCTGGAGTACTCTTCCATACCGATGCTGTGGCTAGTACGGGTAATATACCAGTGAACGTGAATGAGCTGGGAGTAGATGCCTTGAGCCTGGCGGCGAATCAGTTCTATGGCCCAAAAGGAGCAGCTGCTCTATGGGTACGCAAAAGAATTCGCCTTATTCCATTGATGGATGGGGGTGTGCAGGAAGGTGGGCGGAGACCGGGTACGGAGAATGTGCCAGCTATTGTCGGTTTGGGTAAAGCTGCTGAGTTAGCCATTAGAGATATGCCATCGCGGATGGGGAAGTTTTCTCAGCTCAGAGACAGGTTAATCAACGGCCTGCTGACTGCAATTGACCATACCATTCTTACTGGGCACCCTACTCAGCGGCTTCCTCACCATGCCAGCTTTTGCGTTGAGTTTATTGAAGGTGAAGCCATGCTGCTGCTGCTCAATATTCAGGGTATCGCCGTCTCCAGCGGCTCAGCCTGTACTTCACGAGCCCTGAAAGCTTCTCACGTCCTTATTGCCATGGGCATCCCGCATGAAATTGCCCAGGGCTCTTTGCTTTTTAGCCTGGGGGTGGATAATAATGAGGCGGACATAGATTATGCGGTGGAGAAATTGCCACCTATCGTTGATAGGCTGAGGCAAATGTCTCCGTTATATGCCAAATTCATTAAAGAAAAGAGGGGGTGAAGTAATATGCCGATGTACAGTGAAAAGGTGATGGACCATTTTATGAATCCCCGCAATGTCGGCGAGATTAAGGATGCCGATGGCATCGGTGAGGAGGGCAACCCGGTCTGCGGGGATATGATGACTTTTTATATCAAGGTGAAGGACAACCATCTTGAAGATGTCAAATTTCAGACTTTTGGCTGTGGTGCTGCAGTTGCCGTTTCCAGCATGGTCAGTGAGATGGCAAAGGGCAAGACACTGGAGGAAGCTCTGAAAATCACTCCAAGCCTGGTAGCTCAGGAACTGGAAGGCTTGCCCAAGAACAAGTATCACTGCTCTAACCTGGGGGCTCAGGCACTGCGGAAAGCAATTCGTGACTATACCCAAAAGAAAGGAATCAAAATCGAAGGTCTGGAAGAGAAAGGAGAGGAGCATGAAGAAGGAGAAGAAAGCTAAAAAGGAAGAAAGATGCCTCTGCCCTTACTGTGAAGGCGAATTAATTATTACCAGCGTCCCTTACTGTCAGCCTTGTGGGATAGTTTTTCACCGCTGCCTTAGGTGCAATATAACGGTACTGGATAAAAAAGCCACTAATTGTCCTAAGTGTGGTGAGCCGCTGAGACGGGGAGGAAAAGAAAGATAAATCCTCTCGTTTAGGAGAAACAGATGAAAGCAGACGAGACCTTAGATTGTGTCGGGCTTTATTGTCCAATGCCTATTGTCCATACCGCCAAAAAGATGAAGGAGTTAAAACCGGGGCAGGTGTTGGAAGTTCTATCCGATGATCCGGGTATAAAACAGGATATGCCCAGCTGGTGTAGGACGACAGGCAACGAATTCCTGGGCATCGAGGAAGATAAAGGTGTATTCAGGGTCTTTGTAAAAAAGTCGGGAAAGTGAGGGTCATATGGAAGACGAGCACGGCAAGACTTTAGAAGCAATTCAGTTTGCCATACAGATGGAGATCGATGGCAAGGAATACTACCAGAGAGCTAGTCAAAAAAGTGGTAACAGGGTAGGAAAAGAGCTTTTTGAATGGTTAGCTGCTGAGGAAGATAAGCACCGGCAGAGGTTTGAAGCCATATATAGCTCTATCAAAAGGGAAAAGGCCTGGCCTGAGGTTGACACACAGCTTGGGAAAGGAGAAATATTGAAAACTCTGTTTTCCGAGGCGCTGAGGGTAGTCGGCCCTAATGTGAAGGTGGCTGATGCCGAGCTTGATGCCATAGCCAAAGCTATGGAAATGGAGACCAAGACTCACGAATTTTACAAGAGCCAGGGCGAGGAAGCTGCCTATGATGCCGAGAGAAAACTCTATACTTCACTGGCTGCTGAAGAGAGAGGTCACTATCTGGCTTTAGTTGACTATCGTGAGTACCTTATCGACCCGGCAAGCTGGTTTCTCAAAGTCGAACACCTTACTCTAGACGGTGGCTAAGGAGGGTTGGCAATGGAGGCTGAGAATATGTTGGAGATTAAGCAATTAAGTGTGGTGGTGGGGGACAGGGAGATTCTGCATGACGTAAATTTAAGCATCAAAGCTGGTGAGACACACATCCTTTTTGGCCCTAATGGCAGTGGAAAGACCACTCTTCTGATGGCGATAATGGGTTCTCCCAAATATCGGGTAACTAAAGGCAGCATTATTTTCAAGGGTAAGGACATAGTTGGACTGCCTGTGGATGAAAGAGCCCGTTTGGGGATTGGTATGTCCCTCCAGAGACCACCGGTTGTCCGTGGTGTAAAGACTCGTGATATGGTAACTGCCTGTGCCAAAGGGCGAGTGGGCGGTGAGATTATAGACAGCCTGGCAGAGAAAGCTAACCTGACGGAGCTCATGGACAGGGAGGTAAACTATGGGTTTTCAGGAGGGGAGATAAAACGCTCTGAGCTTCTGCAATTGTTGGCTCAAGACCCAGGCCTGGCGTTGCTGGATGAGCCTGAATCCGGTGTTGACCTGGTAAACATTGCCCTTATCGGTCAGCTTATAAATGAACTTCTGCACAAGGAACACCCCATACGTGATCGGAGGCACGCTGGACTTATTATCACCCATACAGGGCACATCTTGGACTATGTCAATGCCCGCAGTGGATATGTCTTACTTGATGGCAGGGTAGTTTGTGATGGAGACCCTCGTGAGATACTGGAGACAATTAAAAGCAAGGGCTACAGGGAGTGCTGGAAATGCGCAAGATAGAACCCGCCAAAGCCGCTGAAGATGAAGCTAGAGCTGCATTATCTAAGCCAGCAGCTTTTGGCGAGGACATAGATTTAGATAAATATGCTCATTCTGCGGATGAATTGCCCTATCAGGAAGATCCATCGCAACTGCCGGTTGAGGTCAAAAAGCAAATGTTACAGGTTGGGGTTACATTAGATGATAATAGCCACCGCTCAGGGACTATCATTCAGGTGGACCATTCCACAATACATAGCCGGGCAAAGCAAGAAGGGATAGAGGTGATGGGTACCAACCAGGCTCTGGAGAAGTACGACTGGTTATCCGATTACCTGTGGAAAGCTGTAGCTGTAGATACTGATAAGTATACTGCTCATGTTGGGCTTGGCCAGAGCAACGGCTATTTTATCAGGGCTCTACCCGGTAGCAAAGCGGTATATCCAGTTCAAGCTTGCCTTTATCTGGGCAGCCGTAACCTGGCGCAGAAGGTTCACAATATCATCATTGCTGAAGAAGGTTCAGAGTTGCATATAATTACCGGCTGCACTACAGCCCCAAGAGAAGAACCGGGGATGCACCTAGGTATTTCCGAGTTTTACATTAAGCGAGAGGCTAAGGTTACCTTTACCATGATACACAGCTGGGCGCCGGAGGTAGCCGTGCGTCCCCGCACCGGGATAATCGTTGAAGAAGGCGGTGTGTTCCTGAGCAACTATGTGATTATGAAGCCAGTTCGCTCGCTGCAAATGTATCCTGTGGCAAGATGTGTTGGGGAGAACTCAGTAGTCAGGTTTAATAGCATCCTGGTGGCGTTGCCTGGCTCAAATTTGGATGTAGGCTCTCGGGTTCTACTCAATGCTAAAGGAGCTAGGACGGAGATAATATCACGGGCTATCACTACTGGTGGGAACATTTTGGCACGAGGTTATATAGAAGGCAATGCGCCTGATGTCAAGGGGCATCTTGAGTGCCGTGGGCTCATCTTGCGTGGGGAAGGCATGATTCATGCCATACCAGAACTCAAAGGGACGTTAGCCGGTGTAGACCTATCACACGAAGCCGCCATAGGCAAGATAGCCGAAGAGGAAGTGGAATATCTCATGATGCGTGGCTTAACACGCGATGAAGCCACAGCTACTATAGTCAGAGGCTTTCTGCGAGTGGACATAGAAGGCCTGCCACCGGAGCTTAACCTTGAATTGCAGCGAGCTGTCGAAGCCAGTGAAAAGGAAGTCATGTAATCTAGATTGGCAGGGGGGGTGAATTATGAATCTAAAGGCGCTTTACAAACTGGGTTATGGTCTTTATGTTGTATGTTCCAAAAAAGATGGCAAGCTTAACGGTCAGATCGCTAATACGGTCTTTCAGGTTTGCGCTGAGCCACCTATTATCGCTGTGGCTCTCAATAAGCAAAATCTGACTAACGAGTTTGTTTCTACAAGTAAAGTGTTTACAGTCTCAATTCTGTCGCAGGATACGCCTTTGAGTTTCATCGGTAATTTTGGCTTCAAGTCAGGTAGGGATGTAGATAAACTCAAAGGCATTAATTATAAGCTGGGCGAAACCGGAGCGCCGATAGTGCTCGACAATACCCTGGCTTATCTTGAGGCTAAGGTGATTAATCAGATAGAAGTCGGCACTCATACCATCTTTATAGGGGAAGTTGTGGCGGCGGACGTGGTCAAAGAAGGGGAGCCAATGACCTATGCTTATTATCATCAGGTCAAGAGAGGGAGTACTCCGAAAACAGCTCCAATCTACATTGAAGAGAAAAAGGAGGCAGCACCGAAAATGGCGAAATACAAGTGCACGGTTTGTGGTTATATTTATGACCCTGAGCTGGGCGACCTCGATGGTGGGATAAAACCAGGCACGCCTTTTGAAAAGCTACCGGATGACTGGGTATGTCCTGTCTGCGGCGCCAGCAAAGACCAGTTTGAAAAAGTGGAAGGATAAAAAAGCAATGATAGAAAACCTGAACAAAGAACAGCTAGCGGGAATATTAGAGGCATTACCTGTAGAGGTTTCCTTCGTTGATGAGAATGATTTAGTCAGGTTTTGGAATAAGCATGAGACTAGAATCTTCAAACGGCCGGTTTCAGTGGTTGGAAAATCGGTTCAGAATTGTCATCCAAAGCACAGTGTGGACAAAGTAAATCAGATATTGTCCGACTTTAAGAGTGGCAAAAGAGATTCAGCTGAATTCTGGATAGAGCTCAGGGGGAGGAAGGTATACATAAGATATTTTGCCGTGCGGGACAAGACAGGCAGATATCTAGGCACATTGGAAGTTACTCAGGACATAACTGATATAAAGAAGATCGAAGGTGAGAAGAGACTACTGGAGTATTAAAGGAGGAGTAAGATGAAACCGAGGGAAATAAAGCGTGGAATCTACTGTGTAGGGGCGATTGACTGGGACAGGCGGCTTTTCGATTCACTTATACCGCTTCCCGATGGCACCAGCTATAACTCGTATCTAATTAAGGGCAGCGAAAAGGCGGCTCTTATAGACACGGTGGACCCCACCATGGAGCAGGTGCTGGGAAATCATCTGAATGAGCTTGAAGTCAAAGACATAGATTATGTTGTGGCTCATCATGCCGAGCAGGACCATTCTGGCAGCATCCCCTGGGTCATTGAGAAATACCCTAGGGCGAAGGTTGTTTGCACGCCCAAATGTAAGGGGATGCTCATAGACCTGCTTTTGATTCCGGAAGACAGGTTCATAACCGTCGAGGACAAAGAAACTATTTCGTTGGGAGACAGAACACTGGAGTTCGTTTATACTCCGTGGGTTCACTGGCCGGAGACCATGGTGACCTACTTGAAAGAAGAAAGAATTCTATTTTCTTGCGATTTCTTTGGCTCTCATCTGGCTACAACTGATCTGTATGTGACCGATGAAGGGCAAGTCTATGAGGCAGCCAAGAGGTATTATGCCGAAATCATGATGCCCTTCAGAACGATTATCCAGAAAAACCTGGAGAAAATAAAGGACTACAAGATTGAACTCATTGCTCCCAGCCATGGCCCTATGTACGATAAACCGGAGTTTATTATCAAGGCGTATCATAGCTGGGCATTTGGCGAGCCTAAGAACATTGTAGTCTTGCCCTATGTCTCGATGCATGGCAGCACCCGCAAGATGGTGGCGTATTTTGTTGAAGCTTTGGCTCAGAGGGGTGTGACGGTGAAACAGTTCGACCTAACGGTTACTGACCTGGGGAAGCTGGCGATGTCATTGGTTGATGCGGCGACGGTTGTTATCGGGACGCCTACTGTTTTAGCTGGCCCGCATCCAAATGTTGTCTATGCTGCTTTCCTGGCGAATGCCTTGAGGCCGAATTTGAAGTTTGCCTCAATTATCGGTTCCTATGGTTGGGGTGGCAAAACAGTAGAGCAACTTGTTGGAATGTTGCCCAACCTCAAGGTAGAATTATTAGAGCCGATACTGTGCAAAGGGTATCCGAGAGAAGCTGATTTCAAGGCTTTAGACAATCTAGCTGAGGCCATTGCCCAAAAACACAAAGAGCATGGTTTTACTTAGGCTGTCATTGCGAACTCTTCGTCTTGTCATTCTGAGCGCAGCGAAGAATCTGGCTCAGAGTAAACACCGCGAAGTAGTCTTAGAGATTGCTTCGGGGCTTGTGCCCCTCGCAATGACAATGAGGGGAAGACGAGATTGCCACGGCTGTTCCCTCGTTTCACTCGGGACGCCTCGCAATGACGACAAATAATCTGGAAATTATCACAAGCGTGGAGGTACAAAATGAAGGAAAGCTTTAAGGCGACACTTAGGGTAAACAAAAAAGCAATTGAGTTGAACCCCTTCGTCGAGGAGTTCCTGGCTCGGACTACGGTTGGTGCCGTCGCCTCGTTGAAGGAGGCAGAAGACATAAAGAGCCTGGAGATTCACCAAAAAAAGGGCAATGTCGAAATCACCGTCAATGGTAAAGATATTCCCCTTACTCCGTTTCCAAACGACATTATTTCCAATACCCTGGTTGGCCTGGTTTCTTCGCTGAGAGGTATAGATGATATAGACAGCATAGACATCAGTGTTGAAGTAGGATGAAACCCTGTGTCAGTTGGCAAAATTAGCTCAAGCAGGGGTTAAAAATATGGAGCCTATTGAAAAACGACTTGAAGCACAGGTTGCAAGACTGGCTGATTTGGTGGACTACCAGGATGGTTCTGTGGTCAGCCGGGAGATAATAAGCAAGAAGACCGGGACAGTAACTTTATTTGCCTTTGACCAGGGGCAGGGATTGAGTGAACACACGGCACCATTCGATGCCTTAGTTTATGTCTTCGATGGTGAAGCAGAAATTGTCATCTCTGGAAAACCTCTTCGGGTAAAGCAGGGCGAGACGGTTATAATGCCAGCCAATCAGCCACATGCCCTGAAGGCAATTAAAAAGTTCAAGATGATGTTGACGATGATAAGAGCTTAGTATTAGGAAGTTGCTCTGCCATGGTTGAAAAGTCAAACTCCAAGAAATCTGAAAAGGCCAATATCCATATAACCGGCATGACCTGCACTACTTGTGCTGCCACCATCGAGAAGAGCCTGTCTGAGACCCCAGGGGTGGAGAATGCAAACGTCAGCTTTGCCTCAGAAAAGGCATCAGTAGAGTACGACCCCTCTAAGGTTGACCTCGCCGAGATTGCGAAAACCATCTCGGAATTAGGTTATAAGGTAACGGCCGAGAAGTCTATATTCCCGGTAAGTGGGATGACCTGCGCATCTTGTGTCGCCCGTGTGGAAGAAGCTCTCTCCAGTGTGCCCGGGGTTATTTCAGCCAATGTTAACCTGGCTTCTGAGAAAGCCACGGTTGAATATGTTGAGGGAACCGATATAGCTGAGATGCGACGGGCAGTGAAAGAAGCTGGCTACGGGTTGGGGGCAGAGGCCACCACGCTGGAGGATGTGACCACCGCTGCTCATCGCGAGATACGGGCACTCAGGAACAGGGTCATCTTCGCTAGTGTCTTAGCGGCGGTGATCATGGTGCTGAGCTTGGCGCCTGATTTCCAATTCAGGTCGTATTTGCTCTGGATACTGGCGACGCCGGTGCAATTCTGGACGGGCTGGCGTTTCTATCAGGGAGCGTGGGGAGCACTGAGGCACAGAACTGCCGATATGAACACGCTGATAGCCGTGGGCACCTCAGCGGCCTATCTTTACAGCATGGTGGTTGTCCTCTTCCCCGGCCTCTTTGCTACGGCAGGTATCGAGCTTGGCCTCTATTTTGACACCGCGTCCGTGATCATAGCCCTGATTCTGCTGGGTCGTTTCCTGGAGGCCAGAGCCAGAGGACAGACCTCGGAGGCCATCAAGAAGCTCATCGGCCTCAAGCCAAAAACAGCCACCGTTATCCGCGATGGCAAGGAGATGGAGATCTCTGTGGATGATGTGCAGGTTGAAGACCTTATACTGGTGAGGCCAGGTGAGCGGATATCCGTTGATGGTATCGTCCGCCAGGGCTATTCCAGCGTCGATGAATCTATGATAACCGGGGAGAGCATCCCCGTGGACAAGAAGGTTGGTGACACGGTCATCGGCGGTACTATCAACAAGATGGGCAGCTTTCAATTCGAGGCAACAAGAGTGGGCAAGGATACCACGCTGGCTCGGATTATCAGGCTGGTAGAGGAAGCGCAGGGAAGCAAAGCACCTATTCAGCGCCTGGCTGATGTCATTTCCAGCTACTTTGTGCCCACCGTGATCGGCATTGCCATACTCACCTTCGGTATTTGGTATTTCCTGGGACCGCAGCCGACACTGACCTATGCCCTGCTCAATTTTGTAGCTGTGCTTATCATCGCCTGCCCTTGCGCACTGGGCCTGGCCACCCCCACCGCCATTATCGTGGGCACCGGCAAAGGAGCCGAGAACGGCGTACTCATCAGGAGCGGCGAGGCATTGGAGAGGGCGCATAAAATAAATTCTGTGCTGCTGGACAAAACTGGAACGCTGACCCAGGGTGAACCTAAGGTTACTGATATAATCGGTTCACCATCTTTCGCTGAAGCTGAAGTCCTGCGGTTGGCGGCTTCGGTTGAGCATGATTCAGAACATCCATTGGCTCAGGCCATAGTCAAAGCAGCCTCGGAGAAGAATCTGGAATTATCTAAGGTTTTGGATTTTAAGGCTATGCCTGGACATGGGGTGGAGGCTAAGGTGGGTGGGAAAAGCCTCCTGCTGGGCAACCTTGCTCTGATTAAGGATAGAAGGATTTCACTGGATGGCCTGGCTAAAGAGGCCGAGCGGCTCTGGGGCGAAGGCAAAACGGTATTGTTCTTCAGTGTGGACAGCAAAGCGGCTGGCATCATTGCCCTGGCTGATACCCTGAAGCCCAATGCCAAAGAGGCAGTTGAGGCATTGCACAAGTTGGGCATCGAGGTGATGATGATCACCGGCGACAACACTCGTACCGCCGAAGCCATTGCCCGGGAAGCAGGCATTGACCGCGTATTGGCTGAGGTCTTGCCTGAGAATAAGGCGGCAGAGGTCAAGAGGTTACAGGACGAGGGCAAGGTGGTGGCCATGGTCGGCGATGGCATAAACGATGCCCCGGCGCTGGCTCAGGCAGACGTTGGGATCGCCATAGGCACTGGCACCGACGTCGCCATGGAAACCGGTGATATTACGCTCATCAGCGGCGATCTAGGCGGCATTGTGACCGCCATATCCTTAAGCAAACGCACCATGAGGACCATCAGGCAAAACCTGTTCTGGGCATTTGCCTATAACGTAACACTGATACCCGTGGCCGCCGGCGTGTTGTATCTGTTCTTCGGCCGTACCGGCATTCCTTCCGGGCTGCATTTCATTTTCGGCAATTATGGTTTCCTGAATCCGATGCTGGCGGCTGCTGCTATGGCTGCCAGTTCCATCACCGTGGTGAGTAATTCGCTGCGACTGAGGGCGTTCAAGGCGGCTAAGTTCGAAAGATTTACCGAAGGAGGTGAACAGATGGCAATAGACCCGGTTTGCAATATGGTGGTAGGTGAGAAAAAGGCTGCAGCCACTTCTGAGTACAAGGGAAAGAAATATTACTTCTGCTCGATGGCCTGTAAGAAGGCTTTCGACGAGAAACCGGAGAAATACCTCGTCGAGAAGAGTAAATGACGGCTAAGGCGTTTATCTAAGCAGTCGTGAGCTGCTCTTGAATTCGCCATTAGCCACACAATGAAATGAGTTTATGGAGGGAGAAATGAAAAAGGAAGAAATCATTGCTTTACTTAATGAAGACCTTGAGGGTGAGCATGGTGCTATCATCCAGTACCTGACCCATGCCTATGCCATTGGCGAGGGCGAGTTGGCCTGCGAGATTGAAGCCATTTCCCGGGAGGAGATGCGCCATCTCGATTGGCTGGCTGAGACCATCGTTGAATTGGGTGGGAAACCCAGCATGAAAAGGGGCAAGATGCGCATGGGAGGCAAGTCGGTGCCCGATTGGATGAAGAACGATGTGCTGCTGGAAGAGGATGCCATAACTATGTATAAAGAGCACATCAAGGCTATCGGTGACCGCAAGATAAAGCGGTTGCTGAAACGCATCCTGTCGGACGAAGAATCCCATCACGGTGACTTCGCCCATTTCGTGGACAAAGCAAAGAAGGAAGGTGCTAAAGACCTGCGGGGTGACCGCAAGGACAAGGTGGCTCAGATTCTTAACTGGGGTATTGAACATGAATATACGGTCATCCTTCAATATCTGCTGCACTCATATTTGGCAAAGAATGAGGAAATGAAACTGGAGATGCAGGACCAGGCAATAAACGAGATGCAGCATATGGGCTGGCTGGCTGAAGAGATGGTCAGCGGCAAGGGGAATCCTAGGATGGAGCATACTAAGATTGATAAATCGACCAAGATGGGCGATATGCTCCGTGCTGACATCAAAATAGAAAAAGAGGTAGCCGCCGAGTATGACCGCGCGGCCAAAGAAGTCACTGTGCCTGACCTGAAAAAGCTGCTTAAGCGGATACGGGACCACGAATTGTATCATGTAGAAGTATTCGATGACCTGCTGAAGGAAGTCGAGAAGTAACGAAGATTACAGCGATAAATCGTCGTAATCTAATCTAATCATTGAAATCATATTCACGAAAGGGGGGTAGAATGGCAAAGGTTAAAGCAGTTGGAGAAATCTTCAGGTGTGAGATTTGCGGAAATGTAGTTGAGGTGAAAAAGGTTGGCGGTGGTGAGCTGGTTTGTTGCGGTAAACCAATGACGTTAGTCAAATAAAAAGGAGGGGAAAATGGCTTACGAGGCTTCTATGTTGAAGGAGGGTAGGGTCGGTACCCCGGAATATGCTGAACTGAAACGGCGGATGGGCTGGGAATTCAACGGGATGCGGCTACATGAGTATTACTTCGATAATCTCGGCAGCAAGGCAGCAGTAGATAAGTCGGGAAAGCTGGCTAAGAAACTGGCTGAGAACTTTGGCAGCCACGAGGATTGGGAGAAGGATTTCAGAGGCACAGGCACTATGCGCGGCATTGGCTGGGTAATCTTATACCAGGATAATGTGAGCGGGAAGCTCTTTAATCAGTGGATAAATGAGCATGATGTTGGCCATCCTGCTGGCTGTGTCCCAATTTTGGTAATGGATGTCTTCGAGCATGCCTTCATCACCGATTACGGACTGAAGCGAGCTGACTACATCGAGGCCTTTTTCAAGAACATAAACTGGGCTGTGGTGGAAAGTCGACTGAAGTAGGCAACTTATCATTGGTAAAGGAGTGTGTGTCATTGCGAGCGAAGCGTGGCAATCCCATGTTATTCCTTCTCCCGCCGAGATTACCACGTCGCTAGCGCTCCTCGTAATGACATCCCTTGTCAATTTATTTGCCGGTCAAATCAAATATTGGAGGTGTAGCATGGGTACTTTTGTTGAAGCAGGCAAGACTAGCGAGTTCAAAGATGGGATGATGAAGGAGATCGTGGTTCAGGACAACAGAATCCTTCTAGCCAGGATTGGGGGCAAGTATTATGCTACTGCTAACCGCTGCCCTCATTTTGGGGGAAATTTGTCACGGGGCAGGTTAGAGGGGACTGTAGTCACCTGTCCTCTGCATGGTTCTCAGTTTGACCTTACCGATGGACATGTTGTTCGCTGGCTAAAGGGCTCAGGGATTCTTTCCGCGGTAGGCAAGGCACTCAAGAGGCCCAAACCACTTGATACGCATAAAGTAAAAGTCGAAGACAATAGGATACTGGTAGAGATATAGCCTTGGTTGGGGAAAGGAGGGCAGCTATGTCGCTGAAGGGAAAGATTGTTGCCATATTAGCGGAACAGGATTTTGAGGATTCCGAACTCACTGAGCCTCTGAAGGCGATGAAGGAAGCTGGCGCCCAGGTGTTTGTAGTCGGCAGCGGCTCCCAGATGAGCTATAAGGGCAAGAGAGGCAAGGCAACTATAAAGGTCGACATCGATGCCGATAAGGTCAGGGCTGAGGATTTCGATGCTATTATAATCCCCGGTGGCTATGCGCCTGACAAGATGCGTCTGCACCAGCCTATGATTGACCTGGTGAAAAGGGCACACGATTTGGGCAAGGTGGTAGCGGCTATTTGCCACGGGCCGCAACTTCTCATCTCGGCCGACATTGTCAGAGGACGCCGTGTTACTTCGTGGCCTTCGGTAGCAATAGACCTCAAGAACGCCGGCGCCAACTGGGTCGATGAGCCTATAGTCAGGGATGGGAATCTTATCACCTCACGCAAGCCATCTGACCTGCCGATGTTTAATAGAGCCATAATTCAAGCCCTTGGCGGGTGAGCTATGACGCTGGAAGAAAAGATATTAAAGGAATACCGCACAGTCGCTATCGTCGGTGCATCATCTAATCCAGAGCGACCCAGTTTCAGGGTAGTCAGATATCTTTCTAAGCACGGCTACAATGTAATTCCGGTCAATCCCAATGAACGTGAGATTCTAGGCATGACTTGCTATCCCAACCTCAGCTCAATTCCTGAAAAAGTTGAGGTAGTAGACATATTTCGAAAGTCGGAAGAAGTGATGCCCATTGTTGATGAAGCGATAAAAATAGGAGCTAAGGTGGTTTGGATGCAGGAAGGGGTGGTTAATGAGGAGGCAGCGGCTAAAGCCAGGAATGCCGGGCTGCTAGTGGTCATGGA
Source organism: Chloroflexota bacterium (assembly GCA_026389735.1). The sequence continues at coordinate 19,103 of JAPLHH010000141.1, forward strand.
TAAGTGCATGCGCAAGCAGCATATTAGCCTGATGCGACGCAAAAAGAGGAAAAACGGAGGGTAAGTTTACAGGGAGATAGAAATGAAGGTAAAAGTTCTGTTGATTCCGTTTATAGCCCTGCTAGGCTTACATATCTACCAGCAAACCAGGAAGGCATCTGAAGTTTAACCGCTCCTTCTTCTGTCAATAGCATCTGCAAAATGCTTTTTTATATGTCATTTTGGTTTTAAACTTTTGATTTTTGACTTTTTTCGTAGGGGTCATCTGCCCACAGATGACCCGACAGAGCGGTCACCCATAGGCGGGTGACATGTAGGAAAGACTAGGTATCAACTACGTCTACTATAAGCGGCTGTGTGTCTTCCCCCCATGCTGACTCTGAGGACAATGTGACATTGATTATGTATTTCCCCTTAGCACTTGGTGTGGTAACAATTATTGGAAATACCAAATGAGTACATGGGGTAAAAGTAAGATAGTTATCTTTAGGCAGAAAATCTACACAAGGTTTGTTTTGCCTGACAGAGAAATTTTTCGGAAAATCTATTTTGTGGTACAAATCGCAGTCTTCCACTATCTTAAAACCCTCAGGGAAGACTAGTTTGAGCGTGCAGTCCTTGAGAGTGGTAATTCCCAAATTGGTTATCCTAATAAATAATGGAGCCTGACTAGAAACTTTTATTCGAAACTTGGGCAATACTTCGTCTTCGTTTGGGTTGCTTGGATCCAAGAATGCTGCAAAAAAATATGGGGGAGTCATTTTCTGAAACTGAAGAGCCATAAAGGTTACTAGGAATCCTGCTATAACTATTCCTTCTAACAAGCCGTCCTTTCCAAAGTATTGATAAGCGATTGTGGGTATTGCTATCGCAAGCTGCAGATAAAAGAAAAACAATATAACGTTAAATAAGCCTCTATAATCTTTGCTCCATATCTTGCTCCGTAGACTTATTGTGAATAGCAATTGTCTCAATGGTCCAAAAAGCACGAATATCGGTGACAGTAATATGCAGAAAATAAAAAATCCGATGAACTCAGACCATTGCAATAAGGCCCATATAAAGAATCTTCTTATCTGGAGAATTACTGCCGTAGAACGGATCCTCAGGTTTGCTTTTGGGGGGAAAATAGTGCTCTGATTATCGGTCAATGTTTTCGCCATTATTAATAGGGTAAGCATAGTTGCTACAATAATGAAATGAATGACAATGTCGAGCCATGATCCAAGTCCTTTTACTATAATTATGAAGGGATATACGATTATTCCTAAGGGAAAGAATATAGTCGCGAGAATGCCACCAGTAATATTCCAGGCTTGTAAGAAGTAATTTACCTCAGAACCTAGTGCAATAAAAAAAAGAACAGTACCCAAAATCCAGAGTACCAAATCCTTTTTTGGCATGTTTGCATTACGCATTTTTATAACGCCTTAATTATTCATTGTTATGTTTTCTAAGTGCTATCTGCCCACAGATGACCCGCAGAGCGGTCACCCGTCCTTCCCGGGAAGGACCCCCGTAAGCGGGTGGCACGTAGAGGAACACACCACGCTTCGTGACTCAAGTCCAAAGAAGCGGGCTACCAACCGTCTCCCTTTCATACTAATATTCATTTTACGCGCGCTAAATCATACTTAAAATGACAATTACTACCTTATACCTATGACTCTATCATTAAACAAAATTTCTCTAACTACTGAAGAAGGGTCTGCTGCTATTAATTCGGCAACCTGTTGCTTTAATTTATCAATCCCTTCATCAATTGATTTTACAATCATATGCAAGCTAGAAAGACTGCATATTAGAATTGGTAATGCAAAAGCATTATCAAGCACAACTTCATACTGATTTGCATTTTCTGAAATATACAAATACAGACACAATCCAATATCCTCTAGGTCTATTGGATTGTATGCACCATCCAACTTGACTTTTATGATTCCTCGGCTGTCATCCATTATTAGAAGCGGGAAATATAGATCAATAGGAACAAATGGAAAATCAGCCAATGTGCTAGATTTAAAATTTTCTTTGAGAAACTTGTTTATGTAGTACTTAGGGACTTTTGCTTCAGATCCATGTGATTCATACGGAACTTGTCCAGATTTTAGTAACTCTTCCCACTTTTGAAATATGATTGATTTCTGGGCTAGTGCTATATAATCATGCCTTGTACTATCACGCTGTTCAGTTAGGAAATGCCTTAAAGCAGAAATAATCTGTTCACATGCATCATGTATCATGCGATCACTGTAATTATCTTTCTCTTTTGATGGGCTATCCGCTCTTACTGCAATTACCCTTTCTGCTAATACTGGTAAATTGAAATGCCTTGCTGGTTTAGTTGTTAGGATATAATGACCATTGGCTAGTAAAGGAAATCTAGAAACGTCTGCATTTGCTGGATCTAAATGCTCAAAAACAAGAATATCTTTGTCACTTGAGTATTTACATTCAGCGATAATATTTGTATATACATTAACTTCACATCCTGCAATTTTCCCAGTTGTTTTTCCAGCTCTATGTGCCCATATGTCTAATTCTCTCCATAAACCTTCAGGAGAGATGCCAGAAACTTTTGCCTCTGCAGCAGATGGTTCAAAATAGCGAGCACTACTAACATGAAAGCCCTGATCATGTAAGACTTTCCTGGCTCTTAATTCAAGAGGCAACCCCGATTTTTTAATATTATCTAATACAAGCTTCCTTGCCGGAGTAGATGCAAACCACTCTTGATAATCAGAATATGTAGCTCCTTTCTTAGGATCCTGTTTATTACCTTTGGTTGATTTTGGTCTATCAGTCATTATAAATATCCCTCCAAGCTAATATTAATCATTCCCGGAGGTGTCATCTGCCCATAGGTGGCCCTTAGGTTAAATTCTAGCTTTTCTCGCCCGACTGTCAATATACTGCTGAAGTCGTTCACGTGTAGTTACCCACTGGCCACCAAGCCTTAGTGCCCACAGTTTTCCCTTCTCAGCCTGTGTTCTCAAAGTAACCGGCGCAATTGCCGCCAGCTTTGATGCCATTTTCAGGTCAATGAACTCATCAACGCTGGAAGCCGCCAACTGCCCTGAAGGATAACGCTTGCTGGCATCGAGGATTTCTACCGAAGAAAGACTACTATCTTCAGCATAGTTTAATATCACGCCGGGCTCTATCTCACTACTATGACTCAAGGTGGTCTCCGGGTCCTGAAGATAAATAGTGAGAACGTCAACCTCAGGCTCATATTCAATCTTTAGAGCACCTTTTGGTATCTCTTGTAATCTTGCTTCTCTTACCATTTTACACCTCTATCTAGTCTTAATTAAGGTTATCACCAGAGCATATGAGCCTACCATAACCCATATTACTCTCAGCTTACCATGCCGCGATTCCCATTTATCTCCCTGCTTCAGCGTTTCCCCTGAATTAATAGTCTCTTCCACATTCTTTGTAGCCAGCTTATATAGCCTCAGCTTGTTTCTGGCATGGCGGCTGAATCGTATCTCCATTTAATTAAGTATAAGCGCAATCGCTTATGTTTGTCAACCTGTGAAACTGCCTCGTCACATATATTATGCTTGAGTAAGAAGCGACCAATTGCTGGAGAGCAGGAATCAGGTGTTTCTTCTCGAAAGATGCCTGCCCACCTCTCTTCCTGTCAAGAGAGATGGGATTACAGCTTTATTTGGGCTGAATTGTCCCTTTCAGTTTATCCAGCCAGGCTGTTGATTTGAGCTGCCTTTCAAGGAGATATTTGATGTATTCCCGCATCACCCGTTCCAGTTCTGCAGCTAGTTCTGGATTTATTTTTACTCGCCTGGCGGCCGCGTAGTCGCAATTTTGCCACAGGCGCAGCACCTTTAAGGCGTTCAGAGAAAGGGGACGTGCTACCGGCTCGTGAAAGTCACAATCATGGCAGAGGACGCCACCCTGGCTGGGGCTGAAGAAATTGGTCGCTGGCTTCAAGGGCGAATTGCATTCCGTGCACTGCTGTAGCTGGGGACGATAGCCGAGATGGTCGAGAAGATGAAGTTCGAAGTAGCGCAGGATAGGCTCGCAATCCTTAGCCTGGGACAACTGGTGTAAGGTTGCCAGCACCAGGTCAAAGAGGCGGCGGTCTTCGATGTGCTCGCCGGTGAAGGAGTCAACCAGTTCGGCGATGTAGAGGCCGCGTGAAATACGTTCCAGGTCATCCTTTATAGGCAGAAAGTTATTGATGGTCTGGGCTTGAGTGATGATGTCAAGGTTTCGGCCTCGAGCCAGCATCAAGCGGCTGTGGGTGAGGAGCTCTACGTGACCGCCAAGCTTGCTTTGGGGACGGCGTGTACCTTTAGCTACTGCTTTCAGTTTGCCCAGCTCAGGTGTATAAAGGGTAAGGATTCTATCGGCTTCGCCCAGCTTAATTCGCTTGATAATAATAGCTTCTGTTTGGTAAGTCCGAGGGGCTGTCATAGCCTACGTCTGGTCACATCTCCTGTCTTCCTTCTAGGGCACGGCTGAGGGTGACATCATCAGCATATTCCAGGTCACCACCGTAGGGCAAGCCGCGAGCCAGTCGCGTGACTCGAATACCAAGCGGGGCAATCAGGCGCTGGAGGTACATGGCGGTGGTTTCCCCTTCCAGGTTGGGATTGGTTGCCATTATCACTTCTGTCACCAGGCCGTCGTTGAGGCGTGATAGCAGCTCCTTAACTTTCAGCTCATCAGGCCCTATCCCATCGGTCGGGGCGATGACGCCGTAAAGCACGTGGTAAAGTCCTTTGTACTTTTTGGTGCGTTCCAGGGGAAGTATATCTATAGGCTCTTCGACGATGCAGATTTTGGTACGGTCGCGTTCTTCGTTGCGGCAGATAGCGCAGGGGTCAGAATCGGTGATATTAAGGCAAATGGAACATAAGACCAGTTTTTCCTTTAGGTTTCTGATAGCATCAGCTAATGCCGCAACCTCGTTTGCAGGTGCGCGAAGCAGATAATATGTCAACCGTTGGGCGCTTTTTGGCCCGATGCCCGGCAGCTTGTTGAGTTCTTCTATTAGCGTGGCGATCGGCTCGGCAGTGGGCATTAAATCGGTACTCAAATGTCTTGCCTCCTTAAAACAGCCCTGGGATTTTGAGGCCGCCGGTCAGGCTGCTCAAGTGGCTGGCGGCGAGCTCCTGGGATTTCTGGATAGCTTCGTTGACTGCCGCCGTGACCAGGTCCTCCAGCATCTCAGCGTCTTCAGCGTTTATAGCTTCTGGCGATATAGTCACTGAGCGAATTCTTTGTTGGCCATCGATCACTATCTTGATGGCTCCGCCTCCCGAGCTTACTTCAGTAGTCATGTCAGCTAGCTCTTGCTGAGCCTTAACCAGTTTAGCCTGTAGCTCTTGCGCCTGGCGAAAGACAAACTTATTCATTCCTCCTCCATTCTGGCCTTTCTGTCAACAACCGTAGCTCCATAGCTTTCTTTGGCCGCTTTTACCAGAGGGCTCTCTGGCTTCGGGCTGGGTTTAGCCTTCTGAGGTCGGTCGGTAAGGATGCAGTGCACCTGGTAGGATTGACCAAAGACCTCTCGTAGCTTCTTCTCTACAAGATGCTTATACTTGGGGTCCTCGATGTATTCTTTACAAAATTGGTTGTAAAAACCCAATATTAAAGTGTTATCTTCAATAGCGAGAGGTTCACAAGAACTCCGCAAAAAGGCATCAAGGTTACCTTTGGAGCCTTCACCGCGCATGGCGTTGACAAATTCCTTCCATCGGCCGCGCAGGCTCTCTATTTCCGGAGAGGGTGTCACTTCCGGAGTTTCTGTGATTTTGTTTGGTTCTGCTTCAGTTTCAGCGCTTTCAGCTGGCGCCGGGGCTTTAGCCTCTGGAGCTGGCTTGGTTGATTTGGCAGGGTGGCTAGCCGACGCGGCCGGTTTTTGAGGCTCAGACTGCTTGGGTTGGACCAACTGCCTGTCTCCGGTAGACAAAATGGAATCAACGAGGGCTAGCTCCAGGGGTAGCGGGGAATAGTTATCCAGGCGGAGGTCTATCTCACCGAAGCGCTTGACTGCTGCTAGCAAGTAATCGAGGCTGGTGCTGGCTGCCACCTCTTTGATCTCAATTAAGTCGTCGCTGGTAACGTCAAGAACCTCTTCGGAGCCGGACCTAACCAGAAGCAAATCTCGGAGATAATCCACCAGTTCGCGATTAAATTGGCGGAGGTCGAGTCCATCACTGCTGACGCTATTGATGGTCTTAAGACCGGCAGTTATGTCCTTATTGACAATAAGTCTGGCTAGCTCTCTAATGCGCAGGTCTCCACTGACGCCTAGCATCTCTTGCACCTGGTGAAGCTCAATTTTATGTCCGTAATAGGTAGCCAGTTGCTCCAATAGATTTTCAGCGTCGCGGAGGCTGCCGGTAGTTACCTTGGCAATAAGTCTCAAGGCTTCAGGCATAATATCAATACTCTCTTTTTCACAGATAAGATTGAGCTTGGAGATAACTGCTGATTGGGAGAGACGGTGGAAATCAAACCGCTGGCAACGTGATAGTATAGTTGACAGGACTTTGTGTGGTTCCGTAGTTGCCAGAATGAATTTGGCGTGGGGAGGTGGCTCCTCCAAGGTCTTAAGGAAGGCATTGGACGCTTCTTTAGTTATCATGTGGACTTCGTCTATAATGTAGACTTTGTAGCGAGCCAGATTTGGGGCATAATTGACTTTTTCTCTCAGGTCACGAATTTCATCAATGCCCCTGTTGCTAGCGGCGTCTATCTCGATGATATCCGGAGCACTACTTTCGTTGATAGCTTTACACATGGTGCAGCTATTACACGGCTCGCCTTGCTGGGGGTTTAGGCAGTTTACTGCTTTAGCCAGGATGCGTCCGGTGCTGGTCTTACCTGTGCCTCGTGGACCACAGAAAAGATAGGCATGAGCCACCCGTCCATTGGCTATAGCGTGGCGCAGTGTTTGGGTAACATGCTCTTGTCCTACTACTTCAGACAGGTTCTGGGGGCGCCATTTGCGGTAAAAGACTTGAGAGGTCATGCTGCTCTTATTATACTCCATGTGTGCTGATTGCTAAAAGGTTTGGTCAATAATTTTTAACCTCACCCCCTTAATCCCCCATTCCTTATTAGGGAAGGGGGCCAGGGGAATAGGATGCAAAGGAATCGTGCATTGATTTTTAACCTATGTTATAATCTTGGTTTATAGACGGACATTAGAAGGAGCGTAAATTTGGACAAAGAGAAGAAGGGAGCCATTATTTCGGATTTTAAAGTTCACGAGGGTGATACTGGCTCTGCCGAGGTTCAGGTGGCATTGCTTACCGAGAGGATAAGCCAACTGGCTGAGCATTTGAAAGTGCATCCTCATGACCAGCACACACGTCGTGGACTTCTAAAGCTGATAGGACATCGAAGACGCTTACTCGCTTATGCTTCCAAGAGCGATGTGAAACGCTATCGTAGTCTTATTACCAGGTTAGGTTTGAGGAAGTAAGTTACCAGGTATTGTGGGTGAGTTATGTTTGAGTCTGACAAATGTGAAATTGGGGGTAGGTTGCTAACTATTGAGACAGGCAAGTTGGCCACGCAAGCTGACAGTGCTCTTACTGTGCGCTACGGTGATACCGTGGTATTGGTCACTGTCTGTGTTAGTGAGGAGCCCCGCGGAAATGGTGATTTCGTCCATCTGACTGTGGATTATGAGGAAAGGCACTATGCTGTCGGTAAAATTCCCGGTAGCTTCATAAGACGCGAGGGACGCCCCAGTCAAGAGGCAACCCTAGCCGGACGACTAACCGACCGCAGTCTACGTCCACTTTTTGACAAAAATTTACATAACGATGTTCAGATTGTGGTTACTGTCCTTTCCACTGACCAGGAAAATGACCCTGATATACTAGCGGTCAGCGGGGCTTCGGCTGCGATGACCCTTTCTTCAATCCCGTTTTATGGTCCGATAGGTGCGGTGCGTGTCGGCTATGTCGATGGTAACCTTGTGTTAAACCCAACATTGGCCCAGTTGAACGATAGCCTGCTGGACCTTGTTGTTGTCAGCACCAGAGAAGCCATAGTCATGGTGGAAGCAGGAGCCAAGGAAGTTTCTGAGGAGATAGTTCTTGAAGCGATTAAGTTTGGGCACGAGGCGAATCAGGAGATTATAAGATTCCAGGAGGGTTTGCGGCAGGTTTATGGCAAGCCTAAGATGGAGGTGAAAGCTTCTGAAACTGCCTCCGAACTAATAGCTGCTATCTCTTCCGAGTTTGGGCATAAGTTGACTGAGGCAGTTAGACGAACAGAGCGGGCTGAACGGGAAAAGGCGATTGAGGCAGTCAAACAGGAAGCCATCGAGAAGCTTAAGGAGACATTTTCTGAAGCTGATATTGATGCTGCTCTCGAAGGCCAAATTAAAAAGGCAGCTAGAGCGAGCATTTTGGAAAAGAAACAGCACCTTGATGGCCGCCAACCCAAGGAGGTACGTCACATTACTGGTGAAGTCGGTTTCCTGCCGCGTACTCACGGCTCAGGGCTGTTCACCAGGGGGCTCACTCAGGTATTGACCATAACCACTTTAGGTTCTCTACGTCAAGAGCAATTGATTGATGGCTTGGGATTGGAGGCGACAAAGCGTTTCATGCACCACTATAATTTTCCACCCTTCTCTAATGGTGAGGTAAAGCGCCTCGGGTCGCCAGGACGACGTGAACTAGGACATGGTGCTCTGGCGGAAAGAGTTCTGGCCCCGGTGATACCCAGCGAAAACGAGTTTTCTTATACTATACGCTTGGTTTCTGAGGTCCTTAGCTCTAATGGCAGCACTTCTATGGCCAGTGTCTGCAGCTCAACTCTAGCTTTAATGGATGCTGGTGTGCCCATCAAGGCTCCGGTGGCGGGGATAGCTATGGGGCTAGTTACCAGTGAGGATAACAACTATGTCGTTCTTACTGATATTGAGGGCATGGAGGATGCTTACGGTGATATGGACTTCAAGGTGGCCGGTACCAGCCAGGGGATTACGGCTCTCCAATTGGACATCAAGCTCCGGGGCATAAGTTATGAGATTTTGGCTGAAGCCATAAAGCAGGCGCGTGAGGCCCGTACGGAAATACTTGACAAGCTGAGGCAGACTATCAGCGCCAGCCGGCCTGAACTTAGCCCTTATGCGCCCAGAATGTATAAGATGACTATTGACCCGAGCAAGATTGGCGCCGTGATTGGACCTGGGGGCAAAACTATTCGGTCTATAATTGATGAGACAAAAGTGACCATAGATGTTGATAACGATGGGACGGTGATTATCGGCTCACCCAGTCAGGAAGCAGCTCAGAAAGCAATCGAAAAAATAGAGAGCCTGACTCGAGACGTGGAAGTTGGCGGTGTTTATACCGGGAAGGTAACTCGTTTGACAAACTTCGGCGCTTTTGTCGAGATTCTGCCCGGAAAAGAAGGGCTGGTTCATATAAGTGAGCTGGCTGATTATCGCGTGTCCAAAGTTGAAGATATTGTGAAGGTGGGCGATGAGATTATGGTTAAAGTTATTGAAATTGACCATATGGGCAGAGTGAATCTGTCACGACGGGCAGTTTTTTCAGATTCGTCACAAGTTCCAGGAGCTAAAGTTGTGGATTCTACTGCAACAACAGGCCCTCCTCCCAATAAGCAGCAAAACCACCGCCCTGTTGCTCGCCAGCGGGATAGCCGAGATAGCCGGCGCCGCCGTTACTAAGTGGCGTTAAAAAACCTTTGCCTCTATAAAAGCAGTGAGGGGTGGGAAATGGAACCGATAACAGTATTAGTCCACGGAGCCTTAGGCAAGATGGGGAGGGAAGTCATGGCTGCGATATGTCGAGACCCTGAACTAGAGTTAGTTGGTGGTGTTGACATTAAGGCGACGCAAGAGCAGATGGCTTTGCCCGATGGTTCAAAGAAGGTGCCTCTTTCTTCCGATTTGAGTTCGCTTCTTGAGGTCTGTCATCCTAAGGTATTAGTAGATTTCACGATTGCTGAAGCCTCTATATCGGCGGCTCGCACTGCTCTTAAACGGGGCGTTAACGTTGTTATAGGCACATCGGGGCTGTCAGATGAAAATCTCAAAGAGATTGACCAGTTGTGTATAGCCAACAAGGTGGGTGCAGTGGTAGCTCCCAACTTTACTATAGGGGCGGCCGTTCTGCTCCATGCAGTTAAGAATGCGGCAAAGTTCTTTGACCATGCTGAAATTATTGAGCTGCATCACCACGAGAAGGCTGACGCGCCATCAGGAACTGCGCTGGCTACCGCAAAGGCTATGCTGCAGTCGCGGGGCAAACCTTTCCTCTATCCGAAAACCAAAAAAGAAACGCTCAGCGGCACTAGGGGTGGAGAGGTTGACGGTATAGCTATCCATAGCGTAAGATTACCTGGATTTGTTGCCAGCCAGGAGGTTGTGTTTGGGGGGCAGGGGCAAACGCTTAGCTTCCGTCATGATACTATAGGTCGGGAGTGCTATATACCTGGCGTTATCCTAGCTATAAAAGAGGTGGTAAAGCGACAAGGGTTGGTTTACGGGTTGGATACCTTGTTGAATTTAAGGGGGAGCGATGAAGGCATATAATGTGGCTATTGTAGGTGCCACAGGAATGGTCGGGCAAGAGTTCATAAAGGTTTTGCAACAGCGACGTTTCCCCACGGCTTCAGTCCATCTCTATGCCTCCGACCGGTCAGCAGGCAAGAGGCTATATGTAGGTCACCAGGAGATCGAGGTTAAAGAGACCAGCCCTGAGTCTTTTCAAAATATTGATATTGCCCTTTTTTCTGCCGGTTCTGAGGTCAGTCGCTATTTTTCACCTATTGCCGCTAAGTCTGGAGCCCTAGTGGTTGACAATAGCGCCGCTTTCAGAATGGAGCCCAAAGTTCCTTTGGTTGTCCCTGAGGTGAACCCTGACGACATAAAGTGGCACGAGGGGATTATCGCCAATCCGAATTGTTCCACCATTCAGATGGTGGTGGCTCTTTACCCGCTGCACAAGGTTAATCCGATTAAGAGGGTTGTCGTCTCTACCTATCAATCAGTATCGGGCACTGGCGCAGCCGCCATGGAGGAGCTGACTACACAAGCAAAGTTAATCTTGGAAGGGCAGAATGTCGTTCCCCACGTTTATCCTCATCAGATTGGATTTAATTTATTACCGGAAATTGATGTCTTCTTGGATAATGGCTATACCAAGGAAGAATGGAAGATGGTGGAGGAAACTCGTAGGATAATGCATGCACCAGATATAGCCATCTCAGCAACCTGTGTTAGGGTGCCTGTTTTTATTGCTCATAGTGAGGCGGTAAACATCGAATTTACTGACCCTATGAGTCCTGAGGAAGCCAGGCATATATTAGCTAATGCTCCTGGCGTCAAGGTCCTTGATGACCCTAATGTTAGCCTTTATCCCCAGCCTTGGCTGGCTGCGGGCTCGGATGATGTTTATGTGGGGCGCATCCGTGCAGACGCCTCTCATCCCAAGGGCTTGGTGATGTGGGTGGTATCCGACAACTTGCGTAAAGGTGCTGCCCTCAATGCTGTCCAGATTGCTGAAGAAGCAGTACGGCGGGGCTGGGTTAAGAGCAGGAAATAAACTACCTGTATGGAGGCCGGTGATGAAGAAGTTTGGTCGCTTGCTGACAGCAATGGTTACCCCCTTTGATACTAAAGGCAAAATTGATTACGCACAGGCTAAAAAGCTGGCTAAAGCCCTGCTTGATTCAGGCAGTGATGGGCTTGTGGTATCTGGTACTACCGGGGAGTGCCCGACTCTTACTCGTGAGGAAAAGCTGCGCCTTTTTGCTGAAGTTAAGTCAGCCGTTGGTAACCGGGGCACGGTTATAGCTGGCACCGGCAATTACAGTACCGCCGAAAGTATAGAATTAACCAAAGAAGCGGAAAGGACTGGAGTTGATGGTTGTCTTTTGGTGGTTCCCTATTATAATCGCCCTACACAGGATGGTTTATATGAGCATTTTAAGGCCATTGCCGAGGCGACCAGTTTGCCCTGCATCCTGTACAATGTGCCGTCGCGTACTGTTACCAGTCTGGCTGCTGAAACCGCCGTCAAACTCAGCCAGGTTGACAATATCATTGGAGTAAAAGAGGCCAGCGCCAATTTTGAGCAGATAGCTAAGATTATACAGGGCGCTAGGAAAGGTTTTCTGGTTTATAGCGGTAATGATGCTGATACATTTCCTATACTATGTCTCGGTGGCTACGGTGTTATCAGTGTGGTTTCCCATCTGGTCGGGCTTCAGTTTAAGCAGATGATGGATGACTACATCAAGGGCAATATCGAAAAGGCGGCAGCCGCACATCGTAATTTATTGCCTTTGGTTAACGCTATGTTTGTTGTTGCCAATCCCATACCGCTTAAATATGCCTTAAACTATTTAGGATTTTCAGTAGGTAAGCCTCGCTTGCCGCTTACTGAACCCGACGAGAAATCCAAGGCTGTTATCGAGCAGACCTTAAAGAACTTCAAGGTTGATCTGCCAATAGCTGCTAGACCCTAAGACTGTATTCGTAGTCACAGCTTCTGCAAGGAATTTTCGAATTTTCTTACCCTGGGTGGCTTTTTGCCTTTCCCTGGCTCGATGCTATGTCCTTCCTTTTTGAGGCGAGCAGCTTGCGCTTGTGCACCGCCGGGAAATTTTTCGTTCAAGCTACCATCTGACTTTAGCACACGCCAGTAGGACGTTACTTCCCTTTTCCCGCTTCTCAAGTCCTCTTCTGCTACTTCAGCAACAATGCGAAGGAAAATTCCGGTTGTCATAGGGCAAGAGCAATTTGCGTGCGCATCTTTCGCTAATTTCTCCCTAATCTGGGTCACAGTAACAAGTTTCCCCTTCGGGATTTTGTTGATTAGTGCATTTATATCCAGTGGCTTGGGGATAAGCATTTTCCCGGTTCCGAATCTGTTTTGCATTTTGGGTGGAATATCAACTACTTTACCATGCTCAGGATGTTCCTCTTCTAGCTTCTGCCGCCAGGTTTTACGCGTTTTAGGCATAGTTTTATCTCCTTGTCAACAGGGATTTGCCTCAAAACTTAGAAAGTCTTATACGACCTGTTTGACCATTATTGCCTGCTCTCGTTTGGCGCCGACGGAGATGATGTCAACAGGGCAGGAGAGAAGCTCTTCGAGACGGGATACATAGCGGCGGGCTTGGGACGGCAGCTGTTTGTGGTGGCGGATGTCGCTTATCGGAGTCTGCCAACCTGGTAGTTCTTCATAGACTGGCTGACATTTTCCCAGGACAGCTATATCGCTTGGGAAATTTCTCACGATGTCTCCATTTGATTTGTAGCCTGTGCATATCTTAAGAGAGTCGAATGCGTCGAGGACATCGAGGCGGGTTAGGGCTATACTGGTGAAACCGTTGACTTGAGCGCTGAAACTGCCAGCTACAGCATCGAACCAGCCGCATCGGCGTGGTCTGCCCGTAGTAGCACCATATTCGTGAGCTCGTTCTCTGATGAATTCACCCGTTTTGTCTTTAAGCTCTGTCGGCATAGGCCCACCACCTACTCTTGTGGTGTAAGCTTTGAAAACACCGATGATTTGGTCAATTTGCTTGATGCTTATCCCAGAACCTGTAGAACTGCCCGCAGCCATAGGTGAAGATGAGGTTACATAAGGATAGGTGCCGAAGTCAGGGTCAAGCATCGTGCCCTGAGCCCCTTCTAATATAATTGGTTGCTTCCGGGACACCATGTCCTGGAGAATGGGGCCAGTATCTCGAATGAACGGGGCTAGCTGCTCTCCATAGGAGCAGTATTGTTCGAAAATCTCTTCTAGGGATAACGGTGGGGCGTTGTATATTTTGGTCAGGATGGCATTCTTGAGTTCGAGGATTGAGCTAAGTCGAGACCGGAAATCCTTATTATTCAGTAGGTCGCAGGCGCGGATTCCGAGGCGAGCTATCTTGTCGGTGAAAACAGGGCCTATTCCTTTGCGTGTGGTGCCTAGAGCTCCCTTACCTCGTCGCTCCTCTTCTAGTCCATCCAGGAGGATATGATAGGGCATTATCAAGTGTGCCCGGTCACTGATGAAGAGATGGCTGGTATCAACCCCGTGTTTCTGGAGGTTATCAACTTCTTCCAGTAGTACTACTGGGTTAATTGCTACACCGTTACCGATTATACAGACTACTCCAGGGTGGAAGATACCTGAGGGGACAAGGTGAAGTTTGAACTCACCGTAAGGATTAATTACAGTATGTCCAGCATTATCGCCTCCTGAGAAGCGAACTACTATCTTTGCTCTCTCAGCCAGAAGGTCGACTATTTTCCCTTTGCCTTCGTCTCCCCACTGGGCGCCAATAATCGCTACAACTGACATTATCTTGGTGCTAGCTTAGTGTGAAAGTTGGGGAAGGTGACCATATATGCTAATGAAGCTTCGAGCTTACACTCGCGACATATATTTCTTGCCCCAAAAGTGGAGCAAGGTCCCGCCACCTGCAATCCATACCACTAAGCCAATAATTATTACCCAGGCGATGCTCAGTATACCAAAGATACTTCCGAGCACTATCAATAGTAGAGCAATGATGCTAAGAGCCGTTAGACTCCGTTCAAATGTCTTGTCGCTCATACCTTTTCACCCCCGGTTTGCTTTATTGACTTTTTGTTTGTTGCCATACATATATCAACCGTTGACCCACGGTAACGAAGCCAAGCACTACCATAAGAAGTAAAGCTATAAAAATGCTGAATTCGTACAATGGGTTCAAAAGTAACCCAAGCGCTAATATTATAACTCTCTCAGCCCTTGTAAACAAACCGACGGGGCAATTTATCCCAAGGCCTTCGGCTCTGGCTCGTACGTAGCTGGTGAGAAATGAGCCGACCAAGGCTAGGAAAATAAGCACCATTTCAATAGTGCTTCCACTCATTAGGTACAAAACTAAAAGACCTAGAAGTAACACCGCATCGGAAATCCGATCGAAAGTGGAGTCTAACAAGGCGCCGAAGCGGGTGGCTTGGTTAGTTAAGCGAGACAGTGCTCCATCCAGAATGTCGAATAGCCCAGAGAGGAGAACTAGGAATCCGCCGATGAGGAGGTGATTGGTGGCAATAGTCCCAGCTGCGATTATGCTTATTGCTAGGGCAAGCCAGGTCAAGGTGTTAGGTTTTAGTCGGCTTTTGATTAGGACTGTTTTTAGCGGCTCAGTAATCCGCCGAGCAGCGATTTTTCTGTATTCAGCTAAGTTTATCACAGAGTGCTCCTACGCACAGCTACTAAGCAAGCTGTCATAGTAATCCATAATTTGTCGTGCAATGTTTGGCCAGCTGTATTTTTCGGCTTTGATCCTTCCTTTAGCACCCATTTGGAGGCGCAAAGTTTTGTCGTTCAGGAGGGATAGCAGGGCGTGAGCCAAGGATTCCTCATCTCGGGGTGGCACAAGCAATCCTTCCTCACCGTGAGCCAGCACACTAGCATAGCCTTGAATGTTGGTGGCAACTACCGGTTTGCCGCATGCCATAGCTTCCAGCAAGACTACGCCAAAGCTTTCACCACCAGTAGCCGGGGCGCAGAAAATATCAGCACTGCGGTAGTATGAGGGTAACTCATCGCTGGGGACAAAACCAACGAAAACCACATTGCCAGTTAGTCCCATGTCCTCGACCAGCTTTTTATATCTAAGGCGCAACATAGTGCCTGGGCCAACTATAAATAGCCGGAAGTTGGGAAAACTGCGCTTAACCTTGGCGCACGCATTAAGTAAATAGCCCAGGCCTTTTCGTTGTTCGAGCCGGCCGACAAAGAGGATGTTTATCTTGCCGTCAGCGAATTCTTTTCGCTGAGGGGCGTCAAGGCAGAAGTGTTGGGTATCTATGCCATTTGGGATAATACGGTAGTCACCTGGCAGATGTCGGCTGACATATTCCAGCGCCGGTTTGGAAACAGTAATTTTGCCATGCAACCTCGGCAACCACCTTTTAAAGATGGGTTTGCCTAGCCAGTAGACTCGTGGCTTATTATGGTAGGCGTGGAAGGTGCCAACATTTATACAGTTTGACTTAAGGAGAGCACTTAAACAGATCATAGGTGTGAAGGGTTCGTGGAGGTGAAGAATATCAAAGTCCTCATTGGCCAAGATTTCACCCATTTGAACGGGTAACCAGGGTGATACAGGGATTCGGGCGATAGCACCACCAAATGGGATAGGTAAGGGCTTGCCTATAGGAGTAACCTCTTCTTCGAAGTAGCGGTTCCCCCCTTTTGTGCATGGGGCTATTATCTTGACCTTATGTCCCCATTGGATGAAATTATGGGCCAGATAAGCGATGTGGTTGACAACTCCACCTGGGAAGGAGTAGTCGTATGGGGAGACTAAACCAATTTTCACTGCTGTTACTGCTCTGGCTTGACGAATCTGACAGTTGTGTTTTGCTTAACTTTCCTTTATCTTCTCGCTGACTATCTCAGGGAGACAAATCGGCGTTTGTTGCTCCTTGCCAGCGATGAAGCTCTCAACCCGTCTCCGGGCTTCGTCGTCGGAATATTGGATGGGTGGCGACTTCATGAAGTAGGCACTAGGAGCTACTATGGTTCCAGTTAGGCCTCTCTCTATAGCTAATTTGCAGCACCTTATGGCATCGATAACTACCCCAGCGGAGTTTGGACTATCCCATACCTCCATTTTAAGCTCTAAATTGAGAGGGACATCACCAAAGGTGCGTCCTTCCATTTTAATGTAACAGAACTTACGGTCGGCTAGCCATGGCACGTAGTCGCTGGGGCCGATATAGATGTTTTCAGGCTCAATCTCATAATCTAGCTGGGAGGTGACGGCATTGGTTTTTGAAATCTTCTTTGACTCCAGGCGCTCACGTTCCAGCATGTTATAGAAGTCAGTATTGCCGCCAAAGTTGAGCTGATAAGTTCTTTCCAGCTTGACTCCCCGGTCACGAAAGAGCCTTGTTAATACGCGATGGGTAATTGTAGCTCCGACCTGAGATTTGATATCGTCACCGATGATTGGTAATCCTGCCTCGGCGAAGCGTTTATACCAGTATGGTTCGCGAGCGATGAAGACTGGTATGCAGTTAATAAAGCCACACCCAGCAGCCAGTACTTGCTCTATGTACCACTTGGTTGCTTCCTCGCTTCCGACTGGCAGAAAATTTACCACTACATCTGTTTTTGTTTCTTTAAGAATGCCGACAATATTAGCTGTAGCCCCTGATGACTTAGTGATTATTTGTGATAAATATTTCCCCAGCCCATCATGGGTCATGCCCCGAGTTACTTTGACCCCTATGTTGGGCACGTCGCAGAACTTAAAAGTATTATTGGGTCGAGTGAAAATGGCTTCGGCTAGGTCCTTACCGACTTTATTTTTATCTATGTCAAAGGCAGCTACGAAGTTGATATTGCTTATGTGGTAGCCGCCCAGATTAATATGCATTAGCCCGGGCACAAATTCACCTTCTTTGGTTTTTCTATAGTAATGGACGCCCTGAACGAGCGAAGAAGCGCAATTACCGGCACCTATTATAGCTACATTTATTTTTCCCATAACTGTTTCCTCTCTATTTCTATTGTACACTGGACTGATGGGACTACTATCCTAGCCCCTTGGTTTGGGGATAACCATCTTGGGTGACCTGACTAATAATATGGGCATCCTGGCACCGTGTAACACCTTGTCGGCTACGCTGCCTAATACCCACCGGGCAAGGCCCGTTCGACCATGAGTTGACATAGCTATCAAGCTAACCTTCTCATCCTCAGCATATTCTACTATTTTTTCAGCGGGGTCACCAGTGACCACTTCGTATGTGGATTTAATTCCCTTGCCACTTAGTCTTTCAGAGATGCTTTTCAGGTAATCTACACCAGCATCATGCATGGCCCTGACAAACTTTCTCCAGTCTGGGCCACCGAGTAAACTGGCTTCTACTGTCCCAGGCGGTGAGACAACCTGGAGCAGGCTGATCGAAGTTCCCGAGTTTATAGCCAGTGTTTCGGCATAAGGTAGAGCTGCTTCACCAATGTCTGAGCCATCTAAAGGGGCAAGGATTTTGTGAGGAAAGTGTAGCTTTCCAGCAGTCCCGGTTTTACTGGGTCGTTTGCTTCGGACAAGCAGAACTGGGGCTGTAGCTTCACTTATCACCTTTTCAGCTACGCTTCCCATCCACCAACGCGTGATACCGCTTCGGCCATGGGTAGCCATGATAATCAGGTCAATCTCCTTTTCTACGGTGAAATCAAGGATTTTATCTGCTGCGATACCATAACGGATCACCTGTTCAGCTTTGATATTATCGCTGTGTAGACCATTTGCGATTCTGTTGATGTAATCTTCAAGGAGGCGGTTTACACGGCGTGTCTTTCTTCCGATGCCCACACCTAAAATGTGCACGTGGGAACCAAATCTTGGAGCTAAATCTCTAAGGTAGGGGAGCATACCTTCAGCTTCCCCAGAACCGTCTAAAGGGGCTAGAATTTCTTGCAATTGCAACATCCTTTTCGCCATTTTATTTGGTGATTATAGCGGACGCTCTTGCCTAAGACAAGTCTTTTATGGTATTTTTGAAAGGTGCTTTATGACTTTCACACCCACACTTTTCATAGCGATGGTATTTTATCACCAATCGAGCTAATACGTCGTGCTTTTGTCAAAGGCTATTCAGCTGTTGCTATTACCGACCATGTAGCCCTTGGCTCACTTGGCAGGATAATCAAGGAAATAAGTGACGATTGTGCTCTAGCCAGAACTTATTGGGATATTCTAGCCATCCCCGGTGTAGAGCTTACTCATGTTCCACCTCAGGCTGTCTCTGAGGTGGCTAAAAAAGCCAAAGAAATGGGAGCTTGGCTAGTGGTAGTTCACGGCGAGACATCTGTAGAACCAGTAGAGAAAGGCACTAACCTTGCCGCTGTCCAATCTCCATACGTTGATATATTGGCCCATCCAGGTTTAATAACACCTGAAGAAGCCACCTTGGCAGCTCGAAACGACATCTTTATTGAACTCACAGCTCGAAAAGGGCATTCTGCGGCTAATAGTCATGTTGCTCTGGTTAGCCAGAAAGCAAAAGCTAAAATGCTGGTTAGTTCTGATGCTCACGACGAGAATGACCTACTGACGCCGAGCTTAGTTGAGTCTATCCTTCGGCAAGCGGGATTAAACCAGCGGCAACGCCAACAAATTCTTGACCGCAACCCTAAGCTTTTGATTGAGAAAGTTAATAGATCGTCTTAACGCTCTGGCTAGAACATGCAGATGATTAACCCTTGCCGATTCGGAATAGTTTGGTACCACAGACTGGACAAGTTCCGCGTGTCGCCGGCCTCTTGTTCTTCAGGGTGACGCTCTGCGGGTTCTTGATCTCCCTTTTTGTCCGACATTTAAAGCAATATGCCTGCGCCATCTGTTTCACCTCCTTTCATCAAAGCTAAATCATATCCATTATAATACAGACTGTCAAGACCCTTATGGTGTAAATGCCCAAACTGCACAAAATGGCCTTCAGCTCAGATATGTGAGTTAGTGTGCAATGCCACTTGTTGCTGGTTCGTTATGAGATAGGCTAGTCTATATTAGTGTCTTTTGGGGCTCTTTGCTGCAGAATTTTGCGATTTCAGCAAAGCTGCTGATTCTTGCCAAATTATTGCTTTCGGGAAAGCCGTCATATGTGAGGCTGATCCAGGGTTTCTGATAAACCGTGCTAAACTTCTCTGCCATTGCAGCTACGATTCCCCCAGGCATGCAGCCGTGGGGCATTACAGATATGACACCGGAAAATTTAGGGTCTTTCGCCCAGTTGATTCCACTGCCTATACTCAGAACTGCCTCGCTACCGCATTTTGTGGAAAGATACTGGCTTGTTAGCCCTAGTATTTCAGAAGTAGGAGGCTCTCTCGAATCCAAAAGGTTTTCGCAATTGGCGGCTGTGGAGTGTTCATCATGCTCCTGAATTCGCTTTTTTATGTAGCTGGTTACGATCTTCTTGATTTTCCGGTCCAGCATGGCATCCTCGAGGTGCCTGTAGTAGGTGTATTTAAGCCATTCACCCATTGGGGAAACGATGACTTCAAGGCCTGCATCTTCGCATACCTTCACGAGGTTGTTGTTGCTGAACCTGTTGGACCGCAAGTATATCTCGCCGTTGATGCCGACCAGTGGCTTTCTGGGCTGGCCGGAGTCAATTAGAGACCTGAATTCACCGGTCGCCTGTTGCAGGATATCATCGAGAGTTTCTTTCTTACGAACACGGCTTCCAATCCGGCTTATATATTCCTCGAAAAGGCTATCTACTGATCCGGCATGTCTTTCATAGGGACGAGTACGCCAGAGGAGTCTTTCTAGACAGTCTACAGCGACGATTCCTTTCCATGCTAGTCGCTCAAAATCAGGGCTGAGGTTGATATCTCGATAGGCATTGTTTGACACTGTAGTGTGAATTGGAAGGTCGAAACCGATGTCCTTTAATACCTTCATCTGTTCTATTGCGTACTTGCCAAAGCGGCATGGGCCATATGCTCCAGCAGTAAACCCCTCAAAGTCTTTCAGGTTGGAATTATTCTCGCGGCAGAACCTTACGAAGTCGCCTAACGTTATACGATAGGGCAAACATTCTGTGCCTGATGTTAGCTGGTTACTAAAGAGGAGGTTTCGTTCGTCCGGCTCGGGGAGCACAATCGCCTTGGCCCCACAGGCCTCCATTGCAGCACCTATAATCTCGACATGAGATGACATTCTCGTAATGATAAATGTCTTCTGTGAGTTGATGAGCGTGGATGTTCCCCTGTAAATATCTTTGTGTCGGGCTTCAGGTTGTTTAGTAGAGCGGGCGAATCCGTTGATGGTATCCACAAAAGCTTCGAGGCGGGTAACTATGCCGGCCTCAGCCGCGTGCTCGTCAATTTCTAGCTGCCCTAGAGGTTTAGTTCTCATTATATCTTCAACAATTCTTATTATGAATGAGTTTGGACCACAGCCGAAGTTTGTCAGTACTAGCCCATATAGCCGTGGATCTGATGCTACTATAGCAGCACCGGCTATATGTTTGCTTTCACAGGACCAGTACGGGCGGTCTGAGTATTCCTTGGGATTCACTGAAGCAAGAGGCAGGAAGTCGAGCGGTATAGGCACTACACCAAGCTGCGCAAGCTTTTCGGCTATACCGAGGTTAGCCCCCGAATCCTGAGACATATAGGACCTGGCAAAAAGAACCACGCCTAACTGGTCGCTTTCATGTAGTTTTTTTGATAGCTTCTTGCCAAGAGCTGCTGTATCCGCCTCGAATCGCTGCTGTGCTTCAATGCCGGCAAGAGCTGCCTTCTTGCCTTCGCTTTTGCTAAATCCCAATTTCACAGCGACGTCTGCGAGATTGTTTATTGCGTCGATATAGCCGCGACTGAAGTCTAGTATAGGTATCAAAAGTCGTTCTCCGAGGTCGAGAGCTTCACGTGTTATGAACGGAGATGCTTGAATAAGAGGACAGGCATACTTCTGGTTTTCATCTCCTTCTTTTCTGCCTAGTCGGGTAGTACATGGATAGAGGATATAATCGACGTCTGTAAAGCTGGCCGCATGACCGTGGAGAAGCTTGAGAGGGAAACAACTGTCAGTGTAACTTAACTCAACCGCCTTCTCCATTATTTCCTTGGTGGTCTTGCTGGAAAGGATGACTTTCACATTAAGTATGTTTAGAAAACCGATAAGTAGCGGTGCATAGTCATATACCAATATTGCCCTCGGGATCCCCACTGATGGCACAGAGCCGGAGTCTTCCCGGTATTCTCGAAAGAGCAACTTTTCCCGCTCATCAAAGAAGGTTTTTGTCTTTCCCTGGCTGATGGTGCTGTCGTAACGATCGCACCTGCTGCCATAGAAAGTAGGTTTCTCATTGGGCACCTCCATGTGAGTGATGGTGCAATTATTTTCGCATCCTTTACAGATGAATGTTGAAAAAGTGCACTGGCTATCTATGACATTCTGGAATCCTTTGAATTTTGATCCTTGTCCAGACATATGTTCTTTTGCCATGAGTGCTGCGCCTATGGCACCACTGATTTCCTTATGTTCTGCTACAATCAGGGTTTTGTCTTTAAGTTGCTCGTGAAACGCGGAGACAACAGCTTGGTTGTAGAATACAGCCCCGGTAAGGATAATTTTATTCCCCAGTTTCTTGTTGCCAACTACCTTGGATAGGTAATTTTTGGCTATGGAGTTGGCAAGGCTAGCTGTGATTATCCCAAGTGGCACACCTTCCTGTTGGACCGAAGCTACTGCTTGCCCCATGAAGGCAGCGCATCTTGTACCTAGATCGATGGTGTATGGTGCCGTGAAGGCTAGGTTGGCGAAATCACCGTTACTTACTGAAACACCGAGCATTTCAGCCAGTTCATCAATAAAGCTTCCAGTTCCAGCGGCACATGCCTTGTTCATTTGATAGTCAACGACAACGCCATTTCTTTTGATGACAAGCTTTGAATCCTGGCCACCGATCTCAATAATGTCCGCTTCTGGGTCTATTTTTGAGGCGGCTTTAGATTGTGCGGTAATTTCGTTCTTAATCAAATCTGCCCCGATTAGGCTGCCGATAAGGTATCTACCGGAGCCGGTGATGCCGACACCAGCTATTTTGACCCTGCCCGCCCCGTTTCGAAGCAGGTTTCTAAAAACCTCTTTGACTGCGTCAACAGGTCTTCCAGCGGTCATGAGGTAATGTTTTGTCAGTACGGTTTTGCCAGACTCGTCTAGAATCACTGCCTTGGTGCTGGTAGAACCAACATCAACCCCGAGATAGCCCGTGCATGGGCGCTCTATTTTCTGAATTACTCTGCTGTCCTGAAAGGCAATAAGTTCTAACTTGGGCATTTTGAAATAGCGCTGCCGGGCATCGGTTTCTGGTAGCTCAATTACTCGCGAACTCCTTCCAATCGAAAGTAAAGCTGCTCCCAGAGCCTCAATGTAAAGGTAGTTCTCTGGGACAATTACCTTTACAGGATACCCGTTCCTTTCAGACAGTACATCAATGAGAGACTTTACTATTGCATTATTCGCAGCAACACCACCAACGAAGTAAGCCGGTTCCTTAAAAACTCCTTTCTGGAGAGAGGCGATCATCCGGGCGACGCTTTCGCAGAGTGCATAAAGCATCGCTTCAATTGGGACGCCCTTTTGCTGTAGATGGATTAGGTCGGTTTTAGCAAAGACGCTGCAGCGGGCAGCTATTCTGGGTGGACTACTCTCGCATTTCAGTGCTAGGCTAGCAAACTCATCCATACTGATGCCGAGCCTGTATGCTTGCTGTTCAAGGAACCTTCCAGTGCCTGCAGCACAAAGAGGATTTGATGCTACCTTCCATGGCTTTCTTAGTCCATCCTCCAGCTGTATGACAATAGAACTCTGGCCGCCAATTTGCATGATGGTTTTGGCATCAGGATAACAGTGAAGGAGACCTGAAGCAATCGACAGCGAGCTGCTGTGCTCCGACCAGTTGAATTCTTTTGGGATTATGGTTTTGCCAGAGCCGGATATGCCAGCACTGACAATCTGGTCAAGATTGAACCTCTCGCTTAACCGGGTGAGGAGTGAGTTGACTGCAACCTTTGGACTCGAGGTTATCTTTTCGGTGTCAAGCTTGATGATGCTGCCATGTGCGTCGGTTAGTACCAGCTTGGCATTGACAGAGCCGACATCTAAGCCCAGAAAACACTGCATTTGCCCAATGTAGTTCTGCAAGTTTGGGGGAGCCGCCGCTAATTCTTACCTCTCCACTCGGAGATTATAGCAGACTTTGTGCTTTGGAAAAATCTTTAAACCTGGCACGGTCTCTTTTGCTCTGGGCAGCCGACTCGTGGAGGGTGAAAGACCTTTTCTGGATGCCAGAGCTTCTTTTCAGGAATAGAGTGTAGCACAGCTATGAAATGTCCATCGAGGTTGTAAGCACGATAGTATTTCTCTGAAGGCAGGAAGGCTTCGTCTAAAGACAATGAACAGCCGTTTCTGATAGCGAGTTCATTTTTTTTGGCAACAATGATTGCTTTCCAGTTCGAGAGCGGGCTGTCCAAAGGATGAAGAAACTCTTTCCAAGTGCACTTCTGAAAGGCATCTTCAATTTGGGGCAGAGATAGTGCATCTTCAACGCGAAATGGCCCGCACCGTAAGCGGATTAGGTTTTTCAGATGAGCGCCACAGCGCAGGTATTGCCCGAGATCGTGAGCCAGGGAGCGTATGTAGGTGCCCTTACTACAGTCCACATTGATTGTTATAAGCGGTGGCTGGCAGTTAATAAGCTCTAGGTTTACAATTTCGACCTGCCTTGGTTTCAGCTTTATCGAGATACCAGCACGAGCAAGTTCATGGTATCGTCTGCCCTGGTGTTTCAAAGCACTGTATACTGGAGGCACTTGCTTAATGACGCCCTTAAAGGCGGTAAGAGCTTCCTCTATCTGGGTCACGGTGATACCGCTGGGATCTCCACGCTCGATTATTTTCCCTTGCCTGTCAAAGGTATCTGTGGTTACGCCTAGTTCAATCTGGGCGAGGTATGTCTTGCTACTCTCTGTTAGAAACCGGACAACTCGTGTCGCCTGACCAAAACAAATCGGTAGCACACCTGTAGCTATCGGATCTAGTGTGCCGGCATGTCCGACATGTTTTTCTCCAGTGAGACGTTTGAGCCAAGCTACCACATTGAAAGAAGTCTTGCCTTCGGGTTTGTTGACGTTGAAAATCCCGTCAATGCTCATCTTCATTTTCAGTATCGCTGGAAGCAACTTGCTCGATTAACCTGAGAACTTCAGCTCCACGCTCAATAGAATCGTCGAGGTGAAAGCTAAGCTCAGGCATGTGCTTTAATTTTAGACGGTTGGCCAATTGTCTGCGAAGAAACCCTGAGGCAGCAGCGAAACCCTGTAGTATCTCGTTTTTGTTCACCTTGTTTCCCAAGGTGCTAATAAACACTTTGGCAAGTCTCAAGTCAGGGGACGTTGAAACTTTAGTTATTGAAATAAGGCTAGTAAGTCTCGGGTCATTAACTTGCTCTCGAAGCAGATAACTGAGTTCTTGCTGAATTATGCTGCTTACCCGCTCAGCGCGCCGTGTCATATACGTTCCTTTAAGTTAAAGATTGTGATTTGGATATAGGTGAGAACCTAGCTTGGGAAAAAACCAAAATGATGGTTTAGCTTACTATTTCCTGCCGATAGGATTGAATAATATCGCCGACTTGGAAATCTGTAAAGCCTTCTATTTTAACGCCACATTCAAAGCCAGTGGCTACCTCTTTAACATCTTCTTTGAAGCGCCTTAGGCTGTTTACGCGAGATTCGTGGATTGATTCGCCTCGACGTATGAGCCGAGCTAAAGCATCTCGTCTTAACTTACCTTCTTTAACCGAAATTCCAGCTACCTTGCTCTTTTTCCCTATGTCAAAGACGGCCAGTACTTCAGCCTGTCCTTCGATAACCTCAGTATAGATTGGCTCCAGCATACCTTTCAGTGCCTTATCCACATCCTTTACCAGTTCATAAATTACATTGTAATACCGAATGCTTATGCCTTCTGCTTCAGCCAATCGCTGTGCCCCTGGCTCCGGTCGGCTATTAAAGCCAATGATTATTCCTTTGGAGGCTAAGGCCAGTAGCACATCGCTTTCTGTAATACTGCCACTGCCCGAGTGAATGACTCTAACCTTAACCTTTTCATCACCCAGTTGCTCTAGAGAATCCCTGATAGGTTCGATACTGCCTTGGACATCTGTTTTAAGAATTATATTGAGCTCCTTTATCTGGCCGGCGCTGATTTGGGTTGAAAGGGCACTCAGGCTCAAGGTCTTAGCGCTAGTTGGGACTTTTTGTTGCATGTCCTTGTGCTTTTCAAAGAGCATCCTTGCTTCACGCTCGTTGCTAACAACTTTGAAAGAGTCTCCAGCATGTGGGACCGCGTTTAGCCCAAGAACTTCTACAGGGGTGGCAGGTTCAGCTTTCTTAAGGTGCTTGCCCAGCTCATTAAACATAGCCTTGACTCTGCCCCAAGTATTACCAGTTGCAAGGGTATCACCAGGCTTGAGGATACCCTTTTGAACCAGAAGGGTAGCTACTGGTCCCCTAGTTTTATCAAGTCTAGCTTCAATCACTACCCCCTCTGCTGGACAATCATGCTCAGCTTTAAGCTCCAGTATATCAGCGACCAGAAGGAGGTTTTCTAGAAGCTCGTCTATACCCTGTTTTTTCTTAGCTGATATTGACACGCATACAGTGTCGCCTCCCCACTCCTCAATAGTCAAGCCTAAATCTGCCAGCTGCTGTTTCACTTTATCTGGATTGGAGTTAGGTTTGTCAACTTTGTTGATGGCGACCACTATGGGCACATCAGCGGCTCGAGCATGGTTTATGGCTTCTATAGTTTGGGGCATCACTCCGTCATCAGCAGCTACCACGAGGACAGCAATGTCGGTAACTTGAGTCCCTCTGGCTCTCATGGCAGTGAAAGCTTCATGTCCTGGTGTGTCAAGGAAGGTAATTTTTCGTGAGTCCACCTCGACTTGGTAAGCTCCTATGTGTTGGGTAATAGCACCGGCTTCGGTGGCGATTACATTGCTTTTGCGGATGGCATCAAGTAGGCTTGTCTTACCATGGTCAACGTGTCCCATGATGGTGATCACCGGTGGGCGCGGGGAAAGCTTACCATCACCCGTTGGCACAGGGCGTTTTATTTGAGCGGACACCGGCTGCTTTTTAGCTTCATAGCCAAAATGAGCAGCTACCACTGTCGCGGTATCAAAATCTACGGCCTGATTAATATTGGCCATGACACCGTTTCTCATGAGCTGCTTGATAACCTCGACGGCACTAACCTTTAGTAGGTCAGCCAATTGTTTCACGCTGAGAGTTGGGGGGAGGCTAACATGAGGCAGTACCTGTGAGTCAATCTTAGCTTTCTGGCTATCCTGCTCTTGGTTGGCGATCGGTTCTTGCTTCTTGTTACTCAACTCTGGTTCTCTCCCCTTTTGGGTAGGCTCTTGCCATATTCTACCAGCGCTTGGCGGTTTTCCAAAATGAGCTCAGTCCGTAGGGCATACTCCAAGCGATTGCCTTTCAGTCCGGTGTCCCAGCATTCGCGTATTGGGCATAGATAAACTCCTCGGCCTGCCTCTTTACCCTTAGGGTCTATCTCTACAACGCCAGCACGACATACGATTCGAATTAACTTTCTTTTAGCCCTTTTTTCTCGGCAAGCTATACAGCTACGCTCAGGTACGTGCCTTTGACGAAGAATTTGCTTGTTAAGATTATTCTTCAAGCTCGCCTTCCTCAGAGTAGCTAATCGGCCTTGGACGCGCTTTCTTGGGTCTGCTTTTGCCTTTTGGTAAATCCACCTCCTTCTTGTCACTCTTCTTCTTTGTCTTATCTGTCCTTGCTGGTAGTATGTCCTCAGCGAACCTAATCTTGCGGGCCTCTGCAGATTTGGCTGGTGAGGAAACCTCCGAAGCTAAAACAAGCTCAAAGGCGGTTGTAGCTGCGGCTACCCCTGCCATTTCCTCCTCACCGACTGACTCCGGTTCACCGATTACCTCTGCTTCGCTGATGGGCATTGGACTAGGGAGTTCCTCTATGGCGGCAAATTCGGTGACAGGCTCTTTCACAGTAGCTTCTCTGCCCAAACTGGCCCTTTCTGCCTCAAGGGCTGAGGTGCTCTTGATATCGATTCGCCAGCCAGTTAGCTTTGCCGCTAACCTGGCATTCTGTCCTTCCTTACCGATGGCCAACGATAGTTGTTTATCAGGCGCAGCCACTATGGCAGTATTCTCCGTTTGGTTGAGTTTAACGCTTGATACCTGAGCGGGGCTGAGGGCATTGGCGATGAACACTGCTGGGTCATCAGCCCATTGGACCACGTCTATCTTTTCACCATGCAGTTCATTTACGATGTTTTGTATTCTAATACCACGTAGCCCAACACAGCAACCCACAGGGTCAATACCTTCCTGGCGTGCTGCTACGGCCACCTTGCTTCGATGGCCGGCCTCGCGAGCTATCGACTTTATCTCTATGGTGCCGCCATATATTTCTGGGATTTCCAGTTCGAAAAGTCTGCGCAATAGGTTGCGGTGCGAGCGAGATACTAATATCTGAGGTCCTCTGCTGGTTTTGGTTACCTCTAAGACGTACCATTTGAGCCTTTGCCCAATACGATAGCGCTCATTGCGCACCTGTTCGCTGTTTGGAAGTATTGCCTCGGCTTTGCCTAAATCGATATGAATTTGCTCTGGCGTAATGCGTTGCACCATTCCCGTAACGATATCGTCCTCTTTGCTAGTGAATTCCTCGAAAATCGCATGATGTTCTGCCTCGTGCAACCGCTGCAGGATAACCTGTCTTGCCGTCTGAGCAGCGATTCGCCCAGCATTCGGGGGTGTGGATTCTATGCTTACAATATCGCCAATCTGGGTATTTCTGTCGGTCTTTTGAGCTTCCGCAAGGGATATCTCACGAATCGGATCAGTGGGTTTCTCAGCAACTATCTTCCTTACGTAGACCTTGACTGCGCCAGTGTTGGGGTTGATCTTGGCTGAGATGTCCTGACCAGCGGCAAAAGCATCTTTCCTGTAAGCGGAGACGAGTGCTGACTCTATTGCGGACAGCACCACTTCTTTAGGTAGATGCTTCTCAGCCGATAATTGGGTAAGGGCAACCATGAATTCAGTCTTCATCGAATACCACTCCCCATTTCTATTTCCTTAACAAAAAAGTGGGAACTAGCCCCACTTTTTCATTGCACTCTTAGATTCCGTTGCTAGTATAACATAACTATAAGTAAAATGCAAATCGAGCCGCTATTGATAGTTTTTCATCTTTTGCCTTTATACCTCGCTTGTTAGCCCCTCGTTATATTTTACTCTGGCGGTAAGCCGCCAAAACGGCGTTGGCGTTGGCTGTAGGCAATAAGGGCTTTGTCAATTTCTTTCTTGCCAAAATCGGGCCATAAAACTGGCGTGAAGTAGATCTCAGCATAGGCAGATTGCCATATTAGGAAGTTACTCAGCCGCATTTCGCCTCCAGTACGAATGACCAAGTCAGGGTCAGGGATGTCAGCGGTATAGAGGTATTGACTGAAAAGCTTTTCATTAATATCTTGCGGCGAAATACAGCCAAGGACAAGACTCCGCGCTGCCTCAACAATCTCATCTCTCCCCCCATAATTGAAAGCTAAACTCACAGTCATCCTAGTGTTGTTATGAGTTAGCTCCAGGGCCCGTTTTACTTTCTCCCGTAGCCTTAGCGGCAGCCCGTCAGGCTTACCCAGGTGGCGGATTCTTATACCATTCTCCTGGGCGAACTTAATTCCTTCCTCTAGCCTTGCTTCCAGAATTTTAAATATCCCATCTATCTCACGTTGCGGTCGGTTCCAATTCTCGGTGGAGAAAGCATATAGAGTGAGGTAGGGAATCTTGTATTCCATGAAGATTTTCACTACCTTCTGGGTTGTGTTGACTCCCTGTCTGTGTCCAGCTAATCTGGGCAGGCCGCGTTGTTTTGCCCACCGACCATTACCATCCATGATAATGGCTACGTGTTGAGGCAGATGTTTCAAATTTGTCAGTTTAATCATTTCTGGTTCAATATCGTTTGAAATATGGGCAAGTTGGCTATTTACCCTGTTGTTATTCAGGTAAGCTTAGTACAGGGCTCCCTTAATCTGTACTAAGTATCTCCTCCCAATTTCTCGATTTTTTCTTTCAGTTCCTTTCTCTTTGCCTCATCAGGCTTAACTGGGTTGGGCAGAGTTTGACAATGTGGCTCAGACACTATCATTTTTTCTGGCGCGAGGTCTTTTGTCAGACAGGCATGAGAACCGACGATAGAGTTGGGGCCAATTTTGATGCCAGGCATAACGCTAACGTTAACTCCAGTTTTGCAATTGTCGCCAATTATTGCTCCGAGCTTATCCCGCCCAGTATCGATAGCTTCACCCCCAACTATTACTGAGATGTTCTGCTCATCAAAACGGAAGTTGGCTAGGACAGTGCCGGCGCCGAAGGAGCAACTCTTGCCTATTATGGAGTCACCAATATAGTTGGAGTGCATCCAACAGCCGTCGCCGATATAGGAACCTTTGATCTCTGTAGAGTAACCGATGACACAGTCGGCTCCGATATGGCTGTAGTCTCGCACTAGGGCATTGGTGCCGATTATGGAACCGGGGCCAATGTAGACTGGCCCTCTTATCACTGCATTTTCCAGAACTCTAACATTATCACTTATAAAAACCTTGCCCTCAATGGTGGCCTTTTCTGAGATATAAGCCGAAGCTGAAATCCTTGGCTGGCTTATATCCAGGAGATATTTGACCGCATCAAAGATGTGCCAGGGATATTTTATGGGTGCCCAGAAATCAGTGTAGGGGATCACCTTGATTTTGTGTCCATCTTTGACTAAGTTGTCCAGGGCACATTCATAGACATCGTCTCCGGTGGTTTTAACATTTTCGATGTATTTGATGAGTTTTTTGGGCTCAGTGTGGAGGTGGATCAGGATATTTACCAAGTTACTTGGCTCCTGGCCGGGCTTCGGCTTTTCCACAATGTGTTTGAGCTCATTTGCTGAATTTACAACTAAATAGCCTCCAGGGAAGTAGCTCTTCGTCTGGTAACCTAGCATATATGAGGCTGCAGGTTTCTTTTTGGCCTCTTGAAGGAGATTAGTATATGCCGAGGCTGCAAAAATATCGTTAGGATTTACTACTAGGATATCTCCATCTAAGAAAGATGCGGCGCTTTTTAATGCATCAGCGATGCCCCGCGGTTGTTTCTGCAGAGCTAGCTCAATCTTAGCACCGGAGACCATTCTGGTTATCTGCTCTATTTGTCCCATGTTTGCTGGATTACCAATGACCAGAAACTTATTTAGGCCAGCCTGCTTGGCCATTTCCATTTGATGCTGTAAAAGTGTCTTGCCCAGGAAATTAAGCAGGAATTTGTCCTCGGTGATGGGGAACATCCTTTTACCGATGCCCCCACAGAGAAAGATTGCTTTCATCTTTTTATCTCCCAACTATCCTACAAAGCCAAAGAGGGCTTTTCGGCTTATTTTACTCTAATTTTAAACCTTTCAGCTTTGCCAAGCTACTGGCAGTTTAATGAATTTATGGTTGCATTATGTTTTATAAGGGGCTTGATTGCTTGGGCGGGAATAGCGACAGCCAAGTGCTTTAGTGTTTTCAAGATGAGCTCACTGTGCCAATCAAAAGAGAAATCATCCAGCTCGGCTATAAACTGTGGTATACCGTTGTTGCTTATGAAATTGTGCAGGCGCTCAATCTGCCGATTATCAAGTTTCTTGTAAAGACGATGTGCCCAGTAGCCAACTTGAAGCTCTTTACCTAGTCTGGCTCGCCACCCCTTCTGATAGGAAGCTAGTCTGGATTTAGAGAAGTCATGGGCTTGAAATGCTTGGTGGAGAGTATCAGCAGCTATGTCAGCACACACGAGTCCGTAATATATACCACCGCCAGTAGTTGGCTTAACCTGTCCGGCTGCCTCGCCAACTACCAGTATTCGGTCGGCGTATGTCTTGGGGAGAGGCCGGAGGGGGATAGCCCCGTAACCTAAGATGGCTTCGGTTGAGGTTATTTTGCCTTGAGTTTTAAGGCTTGATAGCAATTTGTTTAAGTGCCATTCGGGTCGCTGGTGTGTTAATAGCCCAGCTAGGCCTCTATTAGCTCTGGTAGGTACCAGCCACGCAAAACCGCCAGGAGCCAGTCTCTGGTCAAAGTAAATTTCCGCCTCGCCAGGGTCATTCATGTTTACCTCGGCTTGAGCCCCGATAATAAAATCGCTTATCTCTCCTAAGCCAAGCTTTCCGGGCAATGGTGAGCCAAACCCTGCGGCTATGACCGCCGTCTCGGCTTTAAATAATTTCTTTTGCTCTCCGCAATTGGCTGCCACGCAGAAGCAATCGGTTCCAGCCTGGATATCAGCTACCTGTGTACCGAAAAGATAACAGACGCCAGATTTCTGAGCATGGTCTGCCAGCGCTAGGTTAAGAGCTGGCCGGTCAATGACATAGGCCGCTTCATGACTCCGCCACAGTCTAAGGGGTTTACTTGAAGGTGCTAAGAATCTGGCTGAGCTAACTTGCCTTATGATGAGGTTTTTATCAATAGGTATCAAATCAAGGCATTCTTTGCTAATAATGCCAGTGCAGCAAACATCCTGCCCAGCAGCCATTTTCTTGTCTAGGACAAGCACCTTGTAGCCAAGCTGGGCTAACTTCCCAGCTAGATAGCTACCAACTGGCCCTGCGCCGATTATGATGGTGTTATACAATTTTATCTCCTAAAGCAGTATGACCTTTTGAGGCCACCTGGCTAAGCTAAAGCTCTCCTGTACACACGTCTAAGCAGCCTGCTATGGGGGGATAACATTAATGTACAACCTGAGTGGCTCCTTCAAATAAGGCTCATCTTCGCCGTTTTTGTACAGATAGAAATCGATTCTCTGTCTTTCCCCAGCGAACTGAGGAGTGAAACTGATCTTCTTCTCCCATTTCTCCCCGTTAGCCAGCGTACCTATGTTTACTTCGCTGGCCTCGATGCCACCTGCCTTTATCTTTGCCTGATAGCTGGCTGGTTGATATTCGTGGTTAACTACACCAATTAGTATGTCAACAGGCTCACCCAAGATAACTTGTTTCGGGTAATTCTGAGCCTTGCCCTCTGCGCTCAGGATATAGAATTCAGTGAATTTCTCGCCTTTTTGCGGTGTAGCCACCATGTAGATAATAAAGCCTAACGTAGCCACTATGGCTACAATCAGGAAAATAGTCAGGGCTTTATTTTTTGTTTTATTCATTTTCTGGAAGCCACCTTTTCAAATTACCAACTAGTCTCGTTAAATATTCCTCTGGCCCAATTTCTTTGATTAGCTTTACTCCCACCTCGATAAAGAGGTCTTCTTCAATTAACTGGGGATACTTAATCATGTCTGTATCACGACACTAAGCTAAGCAGAAGCTATTTGTACCATTTCCAAGGATTGGGAAAGAACTGCGGGACCCGCTTAAGGTAATCATCATATGGCTCGCCAAAACGCTCCCTCAATTCTGGCTCTTCGACAAACTTCGCATGGAAGTAAACGATTACACCATACAAAATGGCAAATCCCAATAAGGAGGGCGAGTAATAGACTACAGCCTCGCCGAGCAGAGTCAGCAATCCCCCCAGGGCCATTGGATTTCTTGAAAGTCTATAGGGGCCACTGACGACAAACGCTTTGGGCGGCAATTTGGGATTAGGCGTGCCTTGACCTTTAGTTTTGAATAGAAAGACCGTCCAAGCAACTAAGATTGTCCCAAGCAGGACGACACAAGCTCCAAACAGGGTGATTGAAATTGAATCGGCCAACACGTTTGGGTAATGGAAGTAGAAAGAGTCAATAAACTTACCCAATAAGGGTGACACCACCCACATAGCCAAAGCAACAACAATGTACGTCGCTAGTTCGATGACCTTATCCTTGCTCATACAATATTTCGGCAAAACCTCCCTTTCCTCTGTATGTATGCTTTATGTTCCTCCCCCAACCCCTTGAGCATCATCCGCTCTTTCCGGGGAGGCCCGGCCGGCTGGCCTTGTCCAATATTTCCTTTGGCTTACTCATGGTACCCAGTTAAGCAAGCTAACTTTCAGAAATGGCTCAGCGGTAGAGGTAACTGCAGGGAATCGATGCAGCTTGATGGCAGCCATAGCAAATGGCGACTTCTGATTGTAAAGTCTCATTCTAAATTTGGTGCAATTATACATGGGGCGCTGTTTAACTTGCAATCGTTGGTTGGGTAATGGGTGTTTGTTAAGTTGTAGCGGGGTTGTGATTCCTATTTGTATTTGAAGTTATGTCTCGTGCAGTGATGTGTTGTTCTAGGTGGCTTATGTCGAGCGTTTGCTTGGAATTCCGAAGTTTGAGGTCAGAAAACCAGTGATTTTCCGCTCGATGAGAGGATACCATAGCCAGATGGTAACATGAGTGCCCGGGAACCACACGATGGAAGGTTTATTGCAAGCTTCCCAGAAATCGATCGTAGCTTGCCTTGGGATGGCTTCGTCCCAAAGCGCATTAACCATCAATATCGGACGTTCCCGAAGGCATGGAGCGAAGGTCATCGGGTCGGTTAAAAAGCACTCTTTAGCCGGGATAACATTCCCAAAGCCCTTCTCGGCTATCTCAGCAAGGTACTGCGGATAGTGACTGCGGATTTGGTGGCATTCTGCCTCGGTGCAACCGTGCCCTTTCACTACGGCCTCGCTCTTGGTATTCCAGGCAATCTTTTCTGAGTTCCCCCCAGCGATGAGAAAAACCCCTGCCTTGATGCGCTTATCCAATCCCATGGCTATAGCAGAGACGAATCCACCAAGGCTTATTCCGATTACTCCTATCTGTTCTTTGGCTAGCTCTGGTCTGCTGCTTGCCCAGTCTATTATCTGACGAATTTCGATTACCGAGGCCTTGTAGCCTTCAAACCATTCCTCAGGGGTAATGAAGGGGAGGTGACTTTTCATAGCTTCTGGCATGCGGCTGGAGTGAAACACCAGATATAAGATGAAGGAGGCTATTCCCTTTTTCGCCAGAGTTCGCGCTAGGAGTCTACATGGGATTGTGCTCCGGTCACCCCACCCGTGAACCATAATAGCTAGCGGGGCACAGTCGGCATCCGGTGGCTGAAAGTATTCGCCGAAGACAGTATTGCTTTCTTCATATTGTGTAGTGTAAGCGGTGGGGAAATCGACTGCGTAATGTAACCACCGTGAGGTCGTTTCTTTCAGATGCATGTTGGAAAGGGGTTCGTTGCGCTGATAACTATACGGGTTCATATCTTAATTCGGCTTAATGTTGGCAACAATAATTAGGTGTTCAAAGCGGGAAGAGGTGGGCGCACCAGCAAGGTCGGCTTTGAGGAACCCTCGATAATTCTAGATGCCACACTGCCATAGGCCCATTTGGTGATACCTGAAAAGCCATGGGTTGTTAGGGCTATCAGGTTAACTGAGTTATCCTCAGTATATTGGAGTATGGTCTCAACTGGTTTTCCTTCCAGAAATGCTGAATTGACCTTTACACCTTTGCTTGCGAGAGCAGTTTTCTTTTTGCCTAAATAGCGCTCAGCTTCCCTCTCCAGCTTAGCTATGAAGTCTTTCTCGTATTTCTCCCGGTCTATGTAAGCTGCTAGTTGGGGAAGCTTCGCTGGCTCGATGACCCTGAGAAGGACTACTTCACTGCCCATCACTTTGGCTAACTTCTCTACATAAGGGATGATAGCCTCGGAAAAGTGCGAGCCGTCCAGGGTTACCAGAATCTTCCGCAGCTCCTTGTCGGCAGGTGTCTTTCCTGGCTGGCTTGACCTTACCAGAAATACCGGGATGTGTGACCTTTGCACAACTTTGTTGGCGATACTTCCCAGGGGCCAGTGGCTGATACCAGTGCGACCGTGAGTGGAGATGACAATTAAACTAACGTCGTTTTTCCCAGCAAAATCTATGATTGAGGTAGCAGGCTCCCCCTCGATACATGCTGATCGCGCCTTCATTCCTAGAGACTGGATTTTCTCGGCTCTTCTTTCAATATACTCCGTTAAAGCTCGTTCCAGAGGGTCACCCGCGAAACATACGGTTATAACAATAACCTCGCTATTGAATTTTCTGGCTAGCCATTCAACATAGGGAATAGCCTGCTCAGCCAGTTCTGAACCATCTAGTGGAACGAGTATTTTTTCATACATCTGTCCTAAGCCTCCTTTTCAGCGCTGGAGTCAAACTTTGAGAACTGAGTCTTGATATACCACAAATAGTTCTAATATATTAGCTTTAGGTGAAGTTTTTGGCAAGTTTTAGCGGAGCTTACCCTGAGCACCGTGTGAGATTCTTCGCTACGTGATCCTTTGGGTGCTAAGGCATTGTTCTAAAAGAGCCTATCATAGAAGCTGTCGTTGCGTGAGGCAAACTGCCTCAGCGGGAGATACCTCAGCCTGAGCTGCTGACGCAGGCTTTGCCCGAGGAGGCCGTGCCAAAGGTGGAGAAAATTCTTCGTGGCTGCTTTTTGCCACACTTGGGGCATTTTATCTCGCTGTCGCTATCCGCTATTTTTCGGTGCGCTTCAAACTTTTCGCCACAGTTTGTGCACTCATATTCATAGATTGGCATATTGGTTTCTCCCTAGATTCATAATTTAGTTTTACGTCTGCCTTTATTTCTTGCGACATTGTCGCCTCCTTATGCGTTATATGAAAAGACTTGTTTTTATTAACCCCCGACTGTCATTGCGAGCGAAGCGTGGCAA
>JAPLHH010000173.1 GCA_026389735.1 Chloroflexota bacterium
AAAGATGGCACTATCGATGCCATTGCCACCGACCATGCTCCCCACACCTCGGCGGACAAAATGTGCGAGTTTGGATTGGCAGCCTTTGGTATCAGTGGGTTGGAAACAGCTTTTGCCTGCCTGATGAGCCTAGTGCATAGCGGACAACTAGACCTGAAGACTCTAATCTCCAAGCTCACGTTCGAGCCAGCCAGAGTTATCGGCACCAGATACGGAGAACTTGGCACATTGAAGCCCGGCTGCCGCGCTGATGTTACCCTTTTCGACCCGAATAAGGAATGGGTAGTCGACAGCCAGAACTTCGCCTCCAAGGGCAAGAACACTCCCCTCAACGGCTACCAATTCAAAGGTAAGGTGATGGCAACTATAGTTGTCGGAGACATGGTTTACCAAGACGACTCGGTCAGGATCGAGAAGAGGCAATGACAAAAGAGTCAACACTAGTCCTGGAAGATGGCATGGTAGAGGGCTTGCACCATAAGGAGCGGCCAATCTTATCTATTCAATATCACTCTGAAGGCAGCCCCGGCCCTCAAGACAACATCTACCTGTTTGACAGATTTTTGGAGATGGTGATGGAGAAATAAAGTGGTTCCCAGCCAAGATAAAAATGCATTATCAGCAGATCTAGAGGCACTCTATAATCTGCTTAAAGAATATAAATCGTTACTAAAATCAAAAGGCAAAGATGAGCCAATGGGAATACAACTGAACCAACTGAGGGAAAAACTTGTACGCAAAAGTGGTGAACTTAAACACATAATAGAAAACCTGACTGGGAAACGATATATGACACAGCTTGGACAAGTATTTGAGTCTTGGGCTGAAGCATTGGCCATGGACTCCTACCCACCCACTCGCCATTCAGCACTTAATTTCTGTATAGATGTTACAAACGAAGCCATTGGAAGGTTAGAAGCCACAACTTCTTTAAGTTCAGAGCGTCGATATCAGCTCACAAGTCCACTTTATTGGGCTGACACCATATGGCATAGGATATGGCCGTGGTTTAAGACTCATCGCATTTGGACATCTCTAGTATCAATATTAGTGATTGTAATGACTGCGCTTGGAACTAATTGGAATTTGGTAAAAGAAAACATTGATAGGTTCTTCAAATTCCTCGGGATAGGATCATAACAAGACATATGTCTAAAATCTCTGAAGTCCTGGTAATCGGTTCGGTGCCGCAGCTACCACTCATTGAAGAAAATAGAGGAGGAGACGTTTAGTATGCCGAGACGGAATGATATCAAGAAGGTGATGATTATCGGCTCTGGCCCTATTGTGATAGGGCAGGCCTGTGAATTCGACTACTCCGGGACTCAGGCCTGCAAAGCCCTTCGAGGCCTGGGCTACGAAATTGTGCTAGTAAACTCAAACCCGGCGACTATCATGACCGACCCTGGAATGGCAGATGCAACATACATTGAACCACTCAATCTCGAAATGATGACCCAGATCATTGAAAAAGAACGGCCTGATGCTCTACTGCCAAACCTGGGTGGCCAAACAGGTCTCAATCTCAGTGCTGAATTGGCACGTTCGGGAGTCCTTGGCAAATATGACGTCAAAGTCATCGGTGTTGATGTCGACGCCATTAGAAGCGGCGAAGACCGCACTGCATTCAAGGAAACGATGAACCGTTTGGGCATAGAAATGCCTCGAAGCCAAGCAGTCTACAGTGTTGAGGACGCAGAAACGGTCGCGGCTGAACTCGGGTATCCAGTAGTTATCCGCCCCGCCTACACCATGGGGGGAACCGGCGGTGGCCTTGTCTACAACGTGGAAGAATTACGCACCGTTGCCAGCCGCGGCATTTCGGTAAGCCTTATCGGGCAGGTACTGGTGGAAGAATCAGTCTTAGGATGGGAAGAGCTGGAGTTAGAAGTTGTACGTGATTCCAAGAATCAGATGATCACCGTATGCTTTATCGAAAATGTGGACGCCATGGGTGTGCATACGGGGGACTCCTTTTGTGCAGCTCCTATGCTTACAATCGATACCAAACTGCAGAAACGCCTCCAGGAGTATTCCTATCGAATCGTTGAAGCGATACGTATAATTGGAGGCTGCAACATCCAATTTGCACACGACCCCAAAACAGGGCGTGTTGTAGTAATTGAAATCAACCCTAGAACTTCGCGCTCGTCAGCTCTCGCTTCCAAAGCAACCGGCTTCCCAATTGCTCTCGTCTCCGCTAAGTTAGCCGCTGGCCTCACACTTGATGAAATCCCCTACTGGCGAGACGGGACACTGGAAAAGTACACACCATCGGGCGATTACGTGGTAGTGAAGTTTGCCCGTTGGGCCTTTGAAAAATTCAAAGATGCTGAGGACAAACTCGGCACTCAGATGCGCGCTGTCGGCGAGGTTATGAGTATCGGCAAGACCTATAAAGAAGCTTTACAGAAATCAATTCGTTCTTTGGAGAACGGTCGCTACGGATTGGGCTTTGCCAAGGATTTTCACAAAAAATCGCTGGACGAGCTGATGAGCATGCTAAACGAACCAACAAGCGAGCGACAGTTCATAATGTATGAGGCTCTGCGCAAAGGTGCCGATGTACAGAAACTCTATGAGAAGACTTACATCAAGCCCTGGTTTATCAATCAAATGAAAGAGCTAGTCGAACTGGAGGAGAAAATTCTCCATTACAAAGGAAAGACACTGCCTGACGATCTGCTTATTCAGGCTAAGAAAGACGGGTTTTCAGACCGTTATCTGTCACAGATTCTTGGCGTGCCAGAAAAAGAGATTCGCCGAAAACGTGTTTCGCTTGGGGTGGTTGAAAGCTGGGAGCCTGTCCCTGTCAGCGGCGTAGAAAACGCGGCATATTACTTCTCAACCTACAACGCGCCTGACAAGACAACAAGCAGCAATAGACGCAAAGTAATGATATTAGGTGGCGGGCCCAACCGCATCGGCCAGGGCATAGAATTTGATTACTGCTGTGTCCACGCAGCTTTTGCCCTGCGCGACGAAGGATACGAGACTATAATGGTCAACTGTAACCCCGAAACAGTGTCAACAGATTACGATACTTCAGATAAGCTTTACTTTGAACCGCTCACGGTTGAAGACGTCTTGAGCATCTACGAAAAGGAAAAACCTGAAGGCGTCATTGTCCAGTTCGGCGGTCAAACCCCCTTAAACATTGCCAACGAATTAGCTGAAGCTGGCGTAAAAATATTAGGCACATCGCCTGAAGCCATAGACCTTGCCGAGGATCGAGGCCGCTTCCGTCAAATGATGCAAGAGCTTAACATCCCCATGCCAGAATCTGGAATGGCCAGCAATTTGGAGGAGGCGCTAAGCATTGCCAAGCAAATCGGGTATCCACTGATGGTGCGGCCATCATACGTATTGGGCGGTCGTGGTATGGAAGTAGTACATGATGAGGAGATGCTCAAAGAGTACGTTGCTGCGGCAGTAGATGTAACCCCCGACCGTCCCATCCTAATTGACAAGTTTCTCGAAAACGCAATTGAGGCCGAGGCGGATGCCATAGCTGACGGAACCGATGCCTTTGTGCCGGCAGTCATGGAACACATCGAGTTAGCCGGCGTCCACTCCGGCGATTCAGCCTGTGTCATCCCACCTGTCAGCATACCTCAAAAACACATTGATACCATCAACGAGTACACCAAGAGAATCGCCACGGAACTTAATGTCATAGGCCTAATGAACATGCAATACGCTATTGCTAGAGATGTTGTCTATGTGCTAGAAGCTAATCCACGAGCATCACGAACTGTGCCGCTGGTCTCGAAAGTCTGTAATGTATCAATGGCGCGCCTTGCAACCCAGATAATGCTGGGTAAAAAACTCTCAAAGCTTAATCTCAAGCCGCGTCGGATTCCTCACTTCGGCGTCAAGGAAGCGGTATTCCCCTTTCCCATGTTTCCTGAGGTAGATCCCATACTCGGTCCGGAAATGAGGTCTACCGGAGAGGTGCTGGGAATTGCCGATTCCTTTGGCCTTGCCTTTTTCAAGGCGCAGGTGGCTGCACAGCAATTGCTCCCGATAAATGGGACAATCTTGATAAGTCTGTTCAGCAAAGACATGCCTGCTACACTAGAAGTAGCGAAGCGATTCGCCGAGCTCGGTTTGAAAATCAAGACAACACGCGGCACCCATAAATTTCTAGCCAGACATGGCATCAAGTCTAAGCTAATACTCAAGATGCATGAAGGGCGGCCCAACATCGTGGACGGGATCAAGAACAGGGAAATCCAGCTAGTAATCAACACTCCCAGCGGCAAGCTGGGCAAATACGACGATTCATATATCCGCAAGGCAGCAATTAAGTACAAGGTGACTTACATAACAACACTTGCTGCCGCTGCTGCCGCTGCCAAGGGGATTGCCGCATATCGCAACGGCAAACTAGAGGTCAAATCCCTGCAAAGCTACCACGCGGACATAAAATAAGCTGTGAAGCTAAAAGTGTTTTAGTAGAATTGAAACAAGTTTCAGCCACCGTTATCTCCAACATCGAGCTAATGCCCGGATATCATCTTATTTGTGTCGACGCGCCTGACATTGCTGCCACATCCCAACCAGGACAATTCGTCACAGTCAGATGCGGAGAAGAGCTTACGCTACGCCGCCCATTGAGCATCCATCAAATAGCCAAATCGGGCCAGGTCTATTT
This sequence comes from Chloroflexota bacterium, assembly GCA_026389735.1. Next base: position 4,658 of record JAPLHH010000173.1, read on the forward strand.
CTTCTTCAAGGTAATTGGTAAAGGCACCGCCTGGCTTTCTCTATGCCGAAGCCGAAAAGGAGAAAAGCTGAATATACTAGGTCCACTGGGTAACGGTTTTTCTATTAGGCCCACTTCAAAAAAGTTACTGTTAGTAGCCGGCGGCATAGGTATTGCCCCACTGACCTTCCTTGCTCAACAAGCATTAGCTCAAGAAAAATCAGTAACCTTGCTTTTAGGCACACATGCAAAGGATGAACTCTACCCGCAGAAACTCCTGCCGAGTGGAATTAAAACCATCATTACCACCGAAGATGGCAGCTATGGCGAAGAGAGCAAGGTGACCGACATCCTGTCCAGATATGTTAATTGGGCAGACCAAATCTACGCCTGTGGGCCATTAGCTATGTACAAGACAATAGCTGGTGAAAGGCAACAATGGCGAAATAAGAAACCAGTCCAGGTCTCACTGGAAATACGGATGGGTTGTGGTATTGGGGCTTGCTTTGGCTGCAGTATAAAAACCGGACATGGTCTAAGACAGGTGTGCCACGATGGGCCTGTTTTCAATCTGGACGAAGTTATATTGGAGGAGGTGAAAATATGACGGTGATAAGCAAAACCATCCGCCTCAGCACCCAGGGGAATTGCGACATGATAGATATAACTGCTGAAATAGCCAGGGAAATCAGTGACTCAAACATCAGCAACGGGATAGCCACCATTTTTATCGCCGGATCAACTGCTGGCATAACAACTATCGAGTACGAAAATGGATTGATTAGCGATTTCAAGGACATGTGGGACCGGAATGTACCTTTGAACATGCCTTACCAGCATGACCGCAGATGGGGAGACGGAAATGGACACTCTCACGTGAGGGCTTCACTCCAAGGCCCATCACTGGTCGTGCCCTTTGCAAACAAGAAAATGACGCTCGGAACCTGGCAGCAAATTGTAGTGGTAGACTTTGACAACCGCCCAAGAACCAGAGAAATTGTACTGCAGCTACTAGGTGAATAAGACGCCCTGGGCATATCCCAACTAAGACTCTTTAACATACCATTGTAATAGCTATTCCTTGTAAGGTAAAATGTTGCTTGTCTTTTCGTATTCGATTCTGCTCGATTTGACAGAGGACAGACAGTCAAATGCGTATCTGCTTACTTAGCTACCGGAGCTATCGCTATTCCGGCGGACAGGGTATTTACCTTCGCTACCTGAGCCGTTCCCTCCGCGACCTCGGTCACGAGATTGATGTTGTATCAGGGCCACCATATCCGGATTTGGACGATGGGATAAAGCTGATTAAATTGCCCAGCCTCAACCTGTATTCAATGTTACCCGACCGACGACTATTCATAAACACACGCAAATTAAATACACTCCCAAACTTGGTCGAATGGCTCGGCATCATAAGCGGTTACTTTTCAGAACCTCTGACCTTTGGCATGAGAGCGTACGGTCTAATACGAAATAGCGAAAACAACAGATACGACATTGTTCATGACAATCAAACCCTGGCATATGGCGTACTCAAAATTCAGGAACTCGGGTACCCGGTCGTTGAGACTATTCATCATACTGTAACCATTGACCGTGATTTAGCCGTTAAGTCAGCAACCTCCTTGAAAGATAAGCTAGGGCTGAGAAGGTGGTTTTCCTTTATCAATATGCAAATCAAAGTCGCTCGCAGGCTTTCCCACATCATTACAGTTTCTCAGACTGCCAGCCGACACATCGCTGATACTTTCGGAATATCTGAAGACAAACTGCGGGTG
>JAPLHH010000203.1 GCA_026389735.1 Chloroflexota bacterium
GGCCCAGATGAAAGCCCTAAATGACAAGATAAGGAACGAGAAATTGCCGGTGAGGGGGATCAGGGGCTTTGACAAGAGATATTACATCATGAGCCAGGAGAAGCTGTCGGAGATAGAGGGCAGGCTCGAGAAGGCGCTCACAAAAGAGAAGACGCTGAAGGCTATTTCTGCCGAGTTGGGGCTGCCCGAGGATTTCTGCAGGGCGGCCGTCGAGATACTGCGTGAAGACGGCACGATAATCGAGAAGAGAAAGAATAGCTATGTTCTAGCCTGATTGACATGGACATCTCCGAGATACTTAAAATGTACAAGACAATAGCAGTGGTCGGCTTATCGCAAGATCCTGGGAAGGACAGCTTCAAGGTTGCCAGCTACATGAAGTCCAATGGTTACAGGATAATCCCGGTGAACCCGACAGCCTATGAGATTCTCGATGAAAAATGCTACGGCAGCCTGGACGAGGTAAAGGATGCGGAGATAGTGGCCATCTTCAGGCCGCCGGAAGAGGCCGAGCAGATAGTGGAGCAGGCGATAAGGAAGAAGGTAAAAGTGGTCTGGATGCAGCTCGGAATCAAGAATGACCGGGCTGCTGAGAAAGCGAGACAAGCCGGCCTGGAAGTGGTCATGGACAAATGCATCATGGTAGAGCACAAGAGGTTCCAGGAGCTGGCCCTGATCGAGAAGACCAAGACATTCATAGTCCCTATACTGACGGAGCAGGAGAACTCCAATGAATTTTTGGAGCGGCTGAAAGAATGCAACAAGCTAATAATGCTCTTTGTGGTGGACAAGACGGTCCTAAACCACGTGCCTGCTGCATTTAGCGGCTCGAGGATAAACTCGGCACAGCAGGTGATGGAGGACATAAAGAAAAAACTCCCGCAAAACACGCTGGTGAAAGACTTCGTGGAATGGGGTGACTGGTACGAGAAGATAGAGAACATCGCCAGGCTCGAGAATGCAGACGAGATTATCATGAAGCACAGCAAGATGAGCGATGAGTTTTCCTCCAGGCTAAGGGAAAAAGGCCTCAAAGTCCGGATAATTTAGCAATAAATTTATAAAACCCCTCTGTTCCAAATATATCCTTGAATAACCATAACGTTTAAATATGTCGTCACTACAGAATAGTAACATAACCTGCGGAGGCAATCAAATGAATAAGTTCAAAGTCTTAATCGGGAGTCTTTTAGTTTTAGCAACTATGTTTCTAAGTACATACGCGTTATCGAGCCCGTTGCCGCATCCAGTATGTATGGCTGCCCTCAAGGCACCATCACAGGTCCCAGCTGGGCAAGCAGCGACTATAGACGCTTCCTCTTCGTTCTGTTTTATTTCTGGCTCTAGCCTGCGCGTTCCGATAACTAATTATGTTTTCAATTTCGGGGATGGAAAGTCCTTTAGTGGAACCAGCCCGGTTGTAAGCCATGTTTATGCCTCGACTGGCCAATACTACCCGTCTCTCATAGTCAGCTCGCAAGGTTGGCAGGCGATTGCATCCGCTTCAGTTAATGTAGTCCAAGCAGCCCCAGTCCTTCCGCAAAATCCAGCACCATACGTGCCTCAGACATCCGTGTCGGTGCCCCAGACAACGTCTTCAGCAGAACCAACCTGCGGAGCCGCTGGCCTGTTTAATTGCGGGAATACGCCTCCTTTCGTAACTTCATTCAATGCTGACCCACGCTTCGGCCCAGAGCCATTGACGGTGACATTCACCGGGAGCGCGACAGACGTTAACGGAGATTCACTGACATACATACTCTTCTTCGACTGGAACAACAACGAGTCACTGA
>JAPLHH010000088.1 GCA_026389735.1 Chloroflexota bacterium
CTCTTACCAATTCGAAACATTTTAGTTCCGCACTTTGGACAAACACCTTGTGTTGCGGGCTTGCCATTCTTCATTTTGATAGCCTTTGGGTTGCTCATCTCTCTCTTGGTACGACATTTCATACAGTATGCTTGCATAAAAACCTCCTTTTATATTTGGATGCAGGATACAACACCTTTAAGATGAGTGTCAATAGCATAATAGTCCTATGTACTCTAATTTAGCATAGAATCAGCATGAGAATAACATTAGCCTGAATTGTTACCCTTATCGAAACATAAGAAAACATTGAATGATTCATCGCAGACGCCATAGGTTCGAGTCGTGTATTAGTGTATAGTTTACATAATATCGTTTCTGTTCCAGAGCAGCCGAATCATAGCTTTGATTAATCGATCCTACCAGCTGATTCACCTATCAGTCTGCCACACTTGCTAAATGTCGTCTGGATTTTTCCCAACCTTCTCAATTTTGGTTGACTAGCTATATACCACTATTAATTACACCTTTTGAGATCCTATTGAAATATACGGCGATGTGAGGTAAAATGAGATGGTAGTTGCCCCAGGACCATAACGATAAATGTTGACGGGATGCAGTGGGAATCAACCAGAAAACTTAAGATAACTTAAGCTTAATAATATGGTTAATATTTTGTCGAACCGCAACTCTCCATAACCGAAAGTATTCATAATATGAACTCAGAGGTGGCGAGAACTCATAGCAGTAAGCGATTAGAGCCCGGGATAGGCGGGATGCTTTTACGAGGCTACGGGAGCCGGATTGAGGTTCCGGGAAAACCGCTTACATATCATCGCAGAGGTCACTGGTTCAAGTCCAGTACCGCCCACCATAGTGGACAGAAAAAAGAACTCCCACCCTCTCCTGAGATATACCTTTGGGTGGGAATGGCACAGTTTACGTCAGCAACACCTCGTCACCTGTTACCCTTGCTTCTTTCACAAAGCTCTTGATAAAGGATTCTCTCTCCGTTAGCGGACTTTCCTGCAGTAAGGCTCGGAGATCTTTAACGTAGCGTGTCGCTGTCTCCATATCTGACAGATATGCACGCCTAACCTAACTGACCTAAAAAGATGTAACTCCGCAACGCTCTACGCCTTCTTCTAGACTCTGGCTCTCGATTCAATCGCCCTCATGCGGCGCTGCAATCAGGGCGGGCTTCTTCTAGTAGTTGACCTTATCCTTTCCCTTTAGACCAAGGATTTGCCTGGCTTCGTCAGGCGTAGCTATCTCCCGGCCAAGCTCTCGGGCAATTCTGACTAACTTCTCCACAAGCTCGGCATTGCTCTCGGCCAGTACCCCTTTACTAACGTAAATATTATCTTCCAGACCGACGCGGGCATGCCCACCCATCATTATGGATAGGGTCGCCAGGTTGAACTCAGCGGGATAGCCAGCACCAATGACCGACCACTTGTAGTTCTCCGGCCCGAACAACCGGTCACAGGTCTGCTTCATGTACATGATATTTTCTAGATCGGCACCAATCCCACCCAGAATACCGGTAACAAACTGCACCCAGATAGGGAACTGCAAAAGCTTTCTCTTGATGCAATACTGTATGTTGTAGAGGTGGCCGACATCGTAGGCCTCATGTTCGGGCTTGGTGTTATTCTCAGTCATAGTCTTGCAGAAGTGCTCGATATCACCAAAGGTATTCCGGAAAATAAAATCTTTGGTACTGATGGCAAAATCCTTCTCCCAAGGATATTTGTAGTCCGAGTCCTTATATCGCTCTGCTAGCGGGTGGATTGAGAAGTTGATCGAGCCCATGTTGAATGTGGCCAGCTCCGGTTTAAGGGCAGGGACAACCCTTATCCTTTCCGCCGCCGTCATTTCCATTGTACCGCCGGTGGTTACACAGACAATAACGTTGCTTTTTGACTTGATAAGGGTGGCAATCTCCCGGTAAACCTCCGGGTCAGTAGTCGGTTTGCCGGTCTGCGGGTCCCTGCCATGGATGTGCACTGAGGCCGCGCCGGCATCGGCACACCTCTTCGCATCCTCGGCAATCTGCTGCGGGGTAAGCGGCAGATAGGGCGTCTGCGTTGGTAGGGTGATATTGCCAGTTAGAGCGGCAGTTATTATGAGTTTCTCCATCTATGCATTCCTCCTTACATTATTAACAACAATATATGTTCTCTAGTATGGTCATATATCATGAAATGTAATCACTAGTCATGGATTTACCCCCTCAAGTTTGTTGGCTCTGTTGTCTTCGCGAATAGTCAATGAGGTATTTCATAAGATTTTCCCTGGTACATTTTATGCGTTCTGGTGTCCAGCTATCATAAAAACCCTTTCCAGATTTAAACCCAAGTTCACCTTTCTTCACTTTGTCCTGTAAAAGGGGTGAGGGGTTAGGAGAAGCCTCTAAAGCCTTCAAAACAGTATTGTGGATCGCTAGAATCAAATCTAGCCCGGCCATATCGGCATTCTCAATTGGCCCCAGAACCGCAATCCGGATACCAAAACTTTGCTTAATGGCATCGTCAACAGTAGCTGCATCAGCAATGCCATGTTCTACAATTGAGATAGCCTCTCGCCACAGGGCATGCTGGAGACGGTTAGCTACAAATCCTGGAACATCCTTTAAGCATTTAATGGGATATTTCCCAGCCTTCTTCATGAACTGATAGGTTATTTCCATTGTCTCATCAGAAGTATCTTTTCCCTTTACCACTTCAACCAGGGGAATAAGATATGGTGGAAACCAGAAGTGTGCTCCAACAATCCTGTTTCTATTTCTGGCTTTAGATGCTATCTCAGTTATGCTGATTACTGAAGTATTTGTGGCCAGAATAGTATCCCCAGGACACATCTGATCTAATTCCTTAAACAAGTCCTGTTTTATCTTTAGATCCTCGGCCACTGATTCAATAATAATCGGAGCCTTTGAAATTGCCTCGTCCAAGTTCCTGGTTGTTTTTACCCTGCTTGTAATTTTGTCTATTTCATCCTGTACGCCAGCTTGTACTTGCAGTAAGGCGGGGAGATTCGACTTGATGCTTTCGATGGCTTTGTCCAGAGTTTGCTGAGTACGGGAGTATAAAGAGACCTGATAACCAGCCTTGGCAAAATGCAGCGCCAGTCCATGCCCTATCATGCCCGCTCCCAGTAAAGCAACGTGATTGATCTCTTCAGCTTTCATAGAATGCCTTCCCCCTTCTCTATTTTTGACCTGTACTATGTACCTTTGGAAATCATAGATATCCTGCTAAACGGCATAAGTCCGTCTGGGGCAGTGCCGCGGCACCGGTACAGATAAACGGCTCGCCGCTCTCATTGTTGTTCCGCGTTCCATGCCTGATGTGACATGGTGCATACAGCATATCTCCTTCTTTCACCTCATACCAGGAGTCTTCCAAGAAAGCCTCCCCTTTTCCCTTAAATAGCTCCGTACGTGGACAGGTGTGAATGAACCGTGAATGCACCCCCGGGTTGCGGTAGACTACCTGGCCTCATGTGAGAGCAGAGCTCGTTCCCGGCGATATCAATAGCTTGGTACGGCAACCATTTTCGGTAATATCCAGAACCTTACCGGGCCGGATGAGGATCCCTCCGCTCCTTATTTCAAATGGGGTGACCATCATAAAGGCACCTCATCGCATTCAGCACGATTCTTAATGCGGTAATGAGTAACAAAAGCCACTCGGGACCAAGCTGATTCCCCTAATAGTTAACAACCACCAGCATAGTCACCGGCTTATTGGTCTTATTAATGACCTCCCTTCCTTCATGGGGTGCAAGGTAAATTGATTCCCAAGGACCTAGAGTAATCTCTTCTTTCTTAGTCTTGATTGTAATTTCTCCATCAAGAACAAAGTATACCTTCTCAGTAGGTGAATCTTCATAGGCGTATTCGGCCCCACCCCCAGGGAGGAAGTGCGACATGCCTACCCAGAACTTTTGGGAGCCGGTTTCTTCTTTACCGTGCAGCCTAAGGGCAACCATCTTGAAATGGCCAGGGGCCTCATAGGGCTTAACTTGCTCCAGTCGAACCTTCTTCATAATATTCTCCTCCTCATATCGATAGCTGAGAGCACTACTGGTCCCCCTCATCTACGATAGCTACCATTCTGACAATAGAGCCATCGCCTTTCGCCCACCGTATTGGGAAGCCCGCAATAGTAACTCTTTTACCTAGTACCTCGTCGATATCCCCACCTACATTCTCCCACCCCATTATTCCTGCACGCATTATCGCATTATGGCAGGGCTCCCATAATGGAAAGTCCTGGATAACATCTCTTCCTGTTTCCTTTTTATATTCCGCGCATATGTCAGGCCGTAAAGGTCCCGGGCCATGCGGGCCAATAGCAGTTGCCAAAGGATGATCTAATGCCTGCTGGTCGACTCCCACGGCTTTTACACCCTTTTCTACAAACCATTCGCCAGCTTCTTTATAGAGTCCGGGCGAGTAGCAAAAATATTCTACGGAATCAGAGTACTTGGAATGCCATCCTGTATGGACAATAACGATATCACCCTTTTCTATTTTTGGCCTGGCTTTTTCTAAATCATCGGGTGTGATTACTCCCCACTTCTTCTTTGGAATATCTACGACTACCCCAGTACCATAATATTTCTCCAGAGGAATCTCATCGGTATACATGCCGCCTTCAAATACATGAGCTGGAGAATCTGCATGCGTAGTGCAATGCATTGTTGTCGTAATGACCTGTGAAAGCACGCCAGACTTCGCGTGATAGTGCATACGTTCAATTTTAACATCAGCAAAGTATGGCCATAATGGACATTTATCCCCAAATGTATGACTTAAATCGACCAGTTTTACTTTTCCCATAATAGACACCTCCTTCGATTTTCAATTGCTTAGCGCTTAATTACCAGGTAGTCACACCACCATCAACATAGATGATTTGCCCGGTGACGAAATCCGATGCCTTTGAGGCAAGAAATACTGTGGGGCCAACAATATCCTCTGGCATTGCCCAGCGGCCCAGTGGAATACGAGACTTCATCCTCGTGGCATATGCCGCGTCGGCCAGGGCAGGACGGGTAAGCTCAGTCTCAACAATGGTGGGGGCAACCGCATTCACCAGTACATTGTATTTAGCCCATTCACAAGCGAGAGTTCGTGTCAGAGTATCAACCGCTCCTTTGCTAGGACAATAGGCTGCATAGTCCGTAGGAAGGCCATACCTGCCTCTCACCGACGACAGGTTTATGATCTTACCGCTTTTCTGTTTGATCATCACCCGGCCAACTGCCTGGCAGCAGAGCCACGTCCCGCGCGTGTTGATATCCATGACCTGCTGCCACTCATCAATGGGAAAGGTTTCAGCAGGCTTGCGAATCGCCAAACCATGTGCATTAACCAGAATATCAATGCGGGGGAATACCTTCAGCGCTTGCTTTACCATATCCGCCACGGACTTCTCCTGTACAACGTCTACGCTAATCGCCAGCGCTTTTCTACCTTTAGCCCGTATCTCTCCAGCTACCTTTTCCAAGGGTTCAAGCTTGCGGCTTGTCACGACAACGTCAGCGCCAAAATCAGCTAGACCCAAAGCCAGAGCTCGCCCGATACCACCAGCACCACCGACCACTACGGCTACTTTACCTTTTAAATCAAACAAATCGCTCATATCATCTTCCTTTCTAATCTTATCTTTTATTCAAGCTTTCTATATTTTAGCACACTTGGTAGTAATTTACTGATCGTTTAACATAGTTTATCTGTTTTCCATTTTTATAAGGAGCAATTCGATTGAGCTTATTTTATCCTCAGAAAAAAGCCCACTTACCCAAAAACCTATAGTTGTTTTCTCTACTCAGTTTTGGCATTTGCTAATCGTTTATTGGCCAACTGGAATATTGCCCCGTAGAATCTAGTATTGCGCATTATGCCTACAATACCCTGTGGTGATAAAAGCATAATAGCGATCAGTATTACACCTTGTATAAGAAGGCTATAGCCGGCATATCTAGCTAGCAGGAAGTATAAAAAGACGACGATAATTGTGCCTATGATAGGGCCGCCTTCAGTCCGCAGGCCTCCTATGACAGTGGCCAATAGTATGATCATTGTCCACTTTACATTAAATGTGCTGGAGGGCTCTATGTAGCCCTGGTATACATAGAATACAGCTCCCGCCAGGCCAGTTATCACGGCAGAAATAAGAAAGGGGTATAATTTGATTCGAAAGGTGTTGACACCGCAACTCGCTGCGGCTCTCTCGTTATCGCGAATTGAGGCAAGCCCAAGGCCGAGCTTTGATTTCAAGATTACCCTCATGATTATAGCTGAGGCAATGGCAATACCAAAAGCCATCCAGTATATATATGACATCTGCACATCTGCTAGGCCTTTTATCATGTAGCCTGCGCCCCCACCCTGCAATTCTCCACCAACTGGTTTCCATAGAAAGAATAGAAGGCGCAGGGCTTCGGGCACAACTAGAGTGCCGATGGCGAAATATATGCCACTGAGCCTGAAAACGGGGAGGGCTATCAGAATAGCAAATATTCCGGCTATAATGGCTCCGCCTATAATCCCTAGCCACCAAGGTATGTTGACCCAGGTACCTATTGCTACTGCATATCCTGCTATCCCAAGGAAAGCTGGCTGACACAGCGATATCAGACCAGAATAACCAGCGAGCAAGTTCCACATGTTAGCCATGGCCAGGTAAATGAAAAAGAGAAGAAGATAGAGTAACCATTCTTGCGGAATACCAGATACAGGTAATACCACCAGTATGATGACTATTGCTCCTACTATCACATTTCCTATTGTTAACCTTGAGACTAGAAACTTCATTGTTCTCCTAGCGACCAAGTAAACCTTGCGGCCTGATGGCTAATATCACGAGAACGATTACATAGATAAAAAACATCTGGGTAGCAGCCCCGAGGAAAAAGCCAGTAAGTGTTTGAACTAATCCTAAGATTATGCCACCTAAGAATGTTCCAAATATGCTGCCCAAGCCACCGATTATTACCACCCCGAAGGCAATTATGAGAAATTGCGTACCAGATGTTGGAGTGAAGGGAAAGGTCATGCCTAGGAAAATGCCAGCTATGGCGGCGGATATCATGGCGATGGCGAAGGCAAATCCGTATATCATCTTGGGGTTTATGCCCATTAGCTGAGCTGCTCTTCTGTCCTGTGAGGCGGCAGTTATAGCTTTCCCCAAATATGTCCTCCTCAGGAATTCACGTAGTGCCAGCATTACAACAACGGCTGCGATGAAGTTGAGCAGATATGGTAAGGGAAATTGATATGGACCAAGATAGAAACTTGAGAGAGAATAAGCTGTGGTTAAACCTCTTGATAACGGCGTCCACATAATCTGGTTAGTATTCTGAATTATTAGAGCGATGCCGAAGGAAATTATCAACGGTGCTTCGCCCGAAATCGAAAAGGCACGGCTCATCAGGAATTGTTGTATGAAGAAACCTATTCCAAAAAGCACGGGTATGGCTATAACAAGGCTAAGGATCGGGTCCATCCCCAGATAGGTCAGGCAAGCATAGGCTGTGTAGCTTCCCAGAATGACAAGGTCTCCATGGGCGAGGTTTATTAATCTCATGACCCCAAAGACCATAGAAAGGCCTAATGCGATGAGTGCATATAGCCCACCTAAGAGTATCCCCATTATTATTGGAGAAACTAGGGTACCTGCATCTGTCATCTACATATAACCATCGTTTTGGATTCTATATGCTAGAGTGGACCTTTTTGATTTATTTCTCTTCGCAAATCTCAGCTGCAGTGATACCAAAGTAGGCCTTTTTGACTTGTTCCTCTTCGCAAAGCTCGGCTGAAGTGCCACTGAGTGTGACGCGACCGTTCTCTAATATGTATGCTCTATCAGCTTCCTGTATGCTTCTCCTTACATTTTGCTCTACAAAAAGAATAGTGATGCCAGTTTCTCTGATTTCTCTCAATGCTTTGAAGAGTTCATTAACTACGATAGGCGCCAAACCAAGTGACATCTCGTCAAGAAGCATGAGTTTTGGGTCTGACATTAAACCACGTCCAATTGCCAGCATTTGCTGCTCTCCGCCACTGAGCGTTTTGGCTGTTTGCTTCTTTCTTCCTTCTAATATGGGAAAATGCTCATAGACCTTTTTGAGATTCTGTTTCCTCTTAGCCCTGGCTTGGCGACTATAGGAACCTATGACGAGGTTATCTAAAGCAGTCATTTCAGGAAAGATTCCTCTTCCTTCAGGGACCTGCGTTATACCAAGTTCAACTATCTGGTAGGGATCTAACTTAGTAATATCCTTACCTTCAAATTCAATGCTGCCTTTAGTGGGGTGTAGCAAACCTGATATCGTGTCCAGCAGGGTGGATTTGCCAGATGTATTGGCGCCAATGAGAGCCAGCATTTCGCCTTTTCTAACGTCCAATGACACATTCCATAGAGCTTGAAAAGTCCCGTGGAATACGTCTATATCTCTAACTTTCAGCATTACTTCTCGAGACAGTTAACGATGACACCGTTTTTTCAGTTTCTACAAAAGCCAAATGTATCACGCGCCGAAGTAAGCTTCGATTACCTTGCTATCATTCATTACTGCTTCTGGCGTGCCTTCGCAAATTTTCATTCCTTTATCTATAACTATAATCCGATCCACCGCATTAACCATTACTTTCATGACGTGCTCCACTAAGA
>JAPLHH010000133.1 GCA_026389735.1 Chloroflexota bacterium
GATATGGTAGCCGCTGATGCTGATGGTATTCCAGCGTGGCGCCCGTTTCATGCCGAACTCAAAAGTGTCAACTATAAGTCGCATGGATGGCTTAGGCGGAAAGATAAAGGCATTCTGCGCCATATACTCTTTCAAGATGTCGTTCTGTATAGTGCCGCCCAATTTATCCAGTGGGATGCCTCGCTTCTGGGCGTTCGCCAGATACATCGCCCAGATAACCGTGGCTGGCCCGTTTATGGTCATAGAGGTAGTTATCTCATCAACAGGAATGCCGTCAAATAATATCTCCATGTCAGCTAAAGAGGAGACGGCTACACCACACTTGCCGAACTCCCCCTTAGCTTCAGGGGCATCGGTATCGTAACCATTCAGAGTCGGGAAGTCGAAAGCAACGCTCAGCCCGGTTTCCCCATGCTCCAGAAGGTACTTGTAGCGGGCGTTGGTCTCCTCGGCACAGCCAAAGCCGGCAAACATGCGCATCGTCCACAGTTTGCCTCTATAACCGGTACAGTGGACACCACGGGTATATGGATATTCGCCGGGAAAACCCAGATCTCGAAGATAGTCTAAATCAATGTCGAGAGGTGTATACAGGCGTTCGATGGGAACGCCGGAGGCGGTGATAAAAGAATCGTGCCTTTCCTTAAAACGTTGGGCCTGGGCATGCCACTGGCTGGACCTTGCTTCCAACTCCTCTCTTTTTCGTTGCCCTAACACTTCAATCGCTCCCCTAGACCTGTTCCTACATCTCAAAAATCAAAAGTTAAAAACCAAAATGACAGATTAAAATGCAAAAATTATTTTTTGTCCTTTAAGGTTAGAATACTCGTTGCAAGTATATTAGAAAGCTCAGCCACCTCTTTCAGAAGCCTATCAGTTGCCTCCTTTTCAGCTTTAGCCGAATCTCGTAGAAGACCCGGCCAAAATTTAGTCTCATTTGCTGATTTCAAGGCATGAGTAAAGAAGTTCGCGTAGTCTCTTCTTGATGCAGCGCTTTTAGCCTCAACCACATTGGCTCCGATGCTGGTCGCGCTCCTTAACAGTTGCTCACCGATAACATTTGAAACATGTCCTTTAGGCAGTTGCTCTACAAACCCTATAATGTCCAACGCAAACTTATAAATTCGCCCTTTAAATTTATCTTTAAATTTTGCTTTGTCATTTTGCACTTTGATTTTTGATATTTGACTTTCTCAGTAGTCGATGCCCTTACGAGATAATATCCCCTTGTCATACGGATGCTTCACCTTGACCATATCGGTGACTAAATCAGCCAGCTCAATTAACTTCGGGTCAGCGTAGCGGCCGGTAAGGATAAGTTCTATATTCTCCGGCTTGTCATGTATGAGCTTTATTACATCATCCACATCAATCAACTTCCAGGCAATAGCCACGTTTACTTCATCGAGAATGACTACATCGTATTCCAGGCTGAGCATAGCTTTTCGGCCAGCTGCTAGGGCTTTTCGAGCTTCTTCTTTTTCCTCTGACTTAACATTAGCCGGGTCAACAAAATGCTGAAACCCAAACCTATCAAAGGTGACATTGGATAGTTCGGGTAGGATTTTCTGCTCTCCGTAGGGGAAGTCGCCCTTCATGAAGAAAATAATGTGGACGCGGAGGCCCTGCCCCAGGGCACGGAGAGCCACCCCCAGAGCTGCTGATGTTTTACCTTTGCCATCGCCGGTAAAAATCTCCACCAGGCCCTTGGTTGAAGTCTCAGCAGGTAAGGTCTCAGCTGATTCCCTGGCCACCTCGATGGCAGTTTAACAAAATACAGATATAGTGTCAAACGTTTGAAAATTCAAAAATCAAATATCAAAGGGCAAAATGACAAATCAAAAGTCAAAAAGGAATTCAGAGCATGAGTCTACAAGTTTACGCTGGATGTTACTCAGCCTGCTGAGCAAAACATAATATTTTTGATTTTTAATCTGACATTTTGATTTTTGATTTTTAATCTTTGACTTGGCACTAATGTTTGTCATTTTGATTTTTGACCTTTAAATTTTGATTTCTGATGTAGCCGCGACCTTTTAAAGTCGCCTGTTCAGATGCCGGTCGGGGCCAGGCGAGGCTAAAGCCTCGCAACTACATTTTCTCCCAAACCCATACCCCTCGGACAGGTCTAAAGACCTGTCCCTACATTTATCTCATTCTCCTTCGGCAAGGAAGGTACAGTGAGTGAGATTTGACATTAAGCCATCCAATCTGGTAAAGTAAGTTCCGTTTTTGAAAATGGCACAAACTTACGCTATAGTCGAAACCGGCGGCAAGCAATACAAAGTAGCTCCGGGCCAAAAGATCGATGTTGACCGCCTGGCAGTTGCCGAGGGCGAAGATGTCGAGCTTTCCCGAGTACTGCTTATCGCCGATGGTGAAGATACCATCATCGGCAGCCCGACCATCGATGGCGCCAAAGTAATCGCCACTTGCCTCGGTGAACACAAAGGCAACAAAATTATCGTTTTTAAGTATAAGCCCAAGGTGCGTTATCGCCGGAAAACAGGACATCGGCAGCTTTATGCCACATTGGAAATCAAGGAAATCATCAAGCCCGGCGAGGAGGCAGCACCCCCACCGAAAAGAACTCGACAGAAAAAGGCAGCAGTTGGAGGTAAGAGTTAATGGCACACAAGAAGGGCGGAGGCAGCACACGCTACGGACGTGATAGCCAGTCCAAGCGGCTGGGCGTGAAAAGATACGCCGGTCAACAGGTTAATGCCGGCACCATCCTGGTCAGGCAGCGCGGAACTCGCATTTATCCGGGCAACAACGTCGGCATGGGCAGAGACCATACACTGTTCGCCCTGATTGACGGCACCGTCAAATATGAACCGGCAACCAAGGCCCGAAAAAAAGTTAGCGTTTATACAGAGCAAGCGAAATGAAGGCTAAAATACATCCTGAATACTACACCGATGCTAAGGTCACCTGCTCCTGTGGCAATACCTTCACCACCGGCTCTACCAGGAAGGTGCTTAAAGTGGAGCTATGCAGCAAATGCCATCCATTCTTCACCGGCGAGCAGAAGATAGTTGACACCGCCGGCAGGGTGGAACGCTTCAAACGCCGCTACAAGCTTACCGACTGACGAAGTGGACTTCGGACACTCCTTATCTACGGACAGGTCTAAAGACGTGTCTCACCATACTACCGTCATTCTGAGTGCAGCGAAGAATCTCCTCGCAGTATTTTCGGAGCCCGGATTGGGGTGAGATTCTTCGGTCGTTTCACTCCTCAGAATGACATGAGAGAGCGGCCGAAACGTTAAGTGTTTAGAATTTAGAAAATTCGAATTTCGATATTGTTTGAGATTTAGGGTTTAGTATTTAGGATTTGTTGCAGGAATGAGGCTAAAGCCTCGCAACTACATATTTTATTACTTCAACGGCAGAAAGTAAGTATGAAAGAGAAACCTTTCTATTACGGTGGGCAAGCGGTAATCGAAGGCGTAATGATGCGAGGGCGGGAAAATGTGGCTGTCGCTGTCCGCCGCCCCGATGGTGAGATCAGTGTAACCGGCCAGCCACTTGCCAATATATACAGAGGCCGCTTGAGAAACTGGCCCTTCATCAGGGGCATAATCGTACTCATCGAGACTCTAGCCCTCGGCATTCAAGCCATGCTTCATTCAGCCCAGGTTGCCGCAGCCGAGGAAGACGAAAAAAGCATATCCCCGACGCTGCTGTGGGGAAGCGTGGTTATCGCTGTTGCCTTCGCCGTAGGCCTATTCTTTATCGCCCCCTTGCTGCTTACCCGTTATCTAGTCTACCCATATATCACCTCAGCCCTGGTCAGCAACCTTATCGAGGGCATCTTACGCATCGTCATCTTCATCGCCTACCTGAAGCTGATAAGCCTGATGCCCGATATAAAGAGGGTCTTCGCCTATCACGGCGCCGAACATAAGGTGGTCAATGCCTACGAAGCTGGAATGCCCCTGGAACTAGACTATATCAAAAACTACTCCACCTCGCATGCTCGCTGCGGCACCAGCTTCCTACTGGCAGTCATGGTTATCGCTATAATTGTCTTCGCCCTGCTCGGTCGTCCGCCGCTGTGGCTGAGCATCCTGTCCCGAATTGTGCTCATCCCCGTCATCGCTGCCATCAGCTATGAATTTGTCCGCTTCGGAGCTACCCATAGCCAGAACTGGCTAGTACGTGGCCTCCTCGCCCCAGGTCTTCTATTACAAACCATGACCACAGGAGAACCAAACGATAGTCAACTGGAAACAGCCTTATCGGCGTTGAAGAAGGTTATCGAAGCTGACGGCGGCGAGCCATTAATCTCTAACAATCAAACTTAGCCTATATCTTCCTTATCAAACTTCTGGAAGAAGCAGCTCCAGTTACCGGTATGGCATACCGGGCCGGCTGGTTTAGCCCGGATCAGTATAGCATCGCCGTCACAGTCTTTAGCCACAGACTGCACCTTCAGAATGCTGCCGGAGGTAGCCCCTTTGTGCCATAATTCCTGTCGGCTGCGGCTGTAGAACCAGATCTCGCCGCCATCCAAGGTCCGCCGCAGAGCTTCCTTATCAGCATAACCCAACATCAGCACCTCACCACTATCAGCATCTTGAATTATGACCGGAATTAAACCTTTGTCATCGAATTTCAACATATCATCACCTCATCTTTTTTCGGACATCGGACCGGGTAATGTAAAAATCAAATATAAAAATGCAAAATGACAACTCAAAAGCCAAAAAGGAGGAAATAATTTTTACATTTTTATCTGTCATTTTGACTTTTAGCCTTTAATTTATGATGGCCGATAATAAGCACAGACCTTCAGGTCTGTCCGCTTTCTCACAGCCCCAATGCCAGAGCCTCTTTGAGGTTTATATCGCCGGTGTAAAGCGCCTTGCCCACAATAGCCCCTTCTACCCCAAGTTCTTTAAGCTTCCTCAGGTGACCCAATGCCGAAATGCCACCGGCAGCAATTATCGGCAGATTTACACCTTTGACCATCTCGGCTATCGCTTCAAAACCTGGCTCAGTCAACGTGCCATCGCGTTTTATATCGGTATAAATAAGACGCCTTACTCCAATAGCCGCCATCCTTCGACCTAATGCTAAAGCTGCAACTCCAGTGCCCTTTTTCCAGCCATGAGTAGCTACACGCCCATCGCGAGCATCTATGCCAATGGCTATAGCCCCGCCATATTTTTGGCATAATCTTCCCACAAGTTCCGAATTATCCACCGCCGCCGTCCCCAGAATCACCCGGTTTATCCCGATGGCTAAGAGACTGGCCACTGTAGCTTCATCCCTTATACCACCGCCTAGCTGCACGGGTAAGCTCACCTGCTTTACTATAGCCTCGACAACAGCAATATTACGCGGCTCACCGCTGGCAGCTCCGTCCAGGTCAACCAGATGCAGCCGACCAGCCCCTTGAGCCTGCCAGTTAAGAGCCACAGCTACCGGGTCTTCAGAGAACACCGTCTCCCGGTTGTAATCACCCTGATACAGCCGCACACACTTGCCACACTTAATATCGATAGCTGGAATTACCTCCATGTGATGTCCTACCCTCACTTGCCAATAATACCTTAATCGGATAGCCATCTCAAGCTGAAAAGAGCGACTGGCACAGGCTATGCACCAACTAACGTAGCCACGACCCTTTAGGGTCGTGGCTACATGCGTTCAGGACAGCTCTCTCCCCAAAGAAAAACCTGAACAAATGATACACTATCGCATGCTTGATATACTGGCGTCGGTAGTCTATACTACTGACGGCCCGAAGAAGCCACCTGATAGAGAGGCCAAAGTTCAAGTTTAAAGGGGGTAAAGATGGATTTCCGGCTTACTGAGGAGCAGGAAAGGTTCAGAAAAGAAGTCCGTGATTTCCTCGAAGGGGAAGGGAAACAAGGACTGTGGGAGCCATCAATTGATTCCTGGATTATGGCTTATGACCCGGAATTCACCAAGCGCGTGGCAGCCAAGGGCTGGATTGGCCTTACCTGGCCCAAGGAGTATGGGGGGCAAGGGCGATGCGCCTTTGACCGGTTAATCCTCACCGAGGAAATACTAAGATACGGAGCTCCGGCAGCCTGTCACTGGTTCGCCGACCGCCAGATAGGCGGTTCTATCCTTAAATATGGAACTGAGCAACAGAAGAGAGAGCTCCTCCCCAAGATAATGAGGGGAGAGATGTACGTCGGCTTGGGGATGAGCGAGCCAGAGGCCGGGTGTGACCTGGCTTCCCTCAAAACACAGGCAATCAAGAAAAATGACCACTATGTGATTAATGGTCAGAAGACCTGGACTAGTGGTGGCAAGTATATGAACTATCTCTACCTGCTAGCGCGAACTGACCCCAGTGTGGCCAAGCACCAGGGACTCAGCGAATTCATCATTCCCAAGGACCTGGCTGGAATCACCACCAGCCCTATAATTGATATCACGGGAAACGAGGCCTGGAATGAGGTGTTCTTCGAAAATGTTCACGTTCCCAAAGAATGCCTAATAGGGAAAGAGAACAATGGCTGGCGCCAGGTGATGGAGCAACTAGCCTATGAGAGAAGCGGCATGGAACGGATTATGGCCAACTACCCAGTTTTTGAAGGCATTATTAAGTTCGTTAAGGAGACCAGGCGAAATGGTAAGCCACTATGCCAGGATTCGGTAATCCGCCACAAGCTGGCACAGCTGAAGATAGAGTTTGAGGTGGCACGTCTCTTCATGTACCGGGTGGCCTTAGTCATGGATGAAGGACGTCCCCCTGAATGGGAGGCAGCCATGTCCAAGGCCTACGCCACCACCTTCGAGCAGCGCTTAGCTACCACAGCTCTGGAAATCTTGGGGCCTTACGGACAGCTAGCGCCTCACTCCAAATGGACGAAGCTGAATGGGATGGCTTATCATTCCTACCTCTCCTCCAAGGGGTACAGCCTTCAGGCCGGGACAACGGAGGTTCTGAAGAACATCCTGGCCTTGCGTAAACTGGGCTTGCCCGCAGGGTGAGCTTCAAAATACACCAGAAAATCCAGAAAGGAAGATAGCTAATGAACTTGTCCTTCACAGAAGAGCAGGAAATCTTACGAAAATTCGCTCGAGATTTCCTGGCAAACAAATTCCCTAAGAAGGTGTTGAAAGAGGTGGAGGGAAGCGAGCTAGGCTACTCACTGGAGATATGGAAAGAAATGGCTAAGCTTGGCTGGATGGGGCTGCCCTTCCCGGAGAAGTACGGCGGAACCGAGATGACTTTTCTCGACCTGGCAGTGCTGCTGGAGGAGATGGGAAAAGCCTGCATGCCCGGTCCATACTTCTCCACAGTAGTTCTTGGCGGCTTTCCCATTCTTGATGTCGGAACTGAGGCACAGAAGCAAGAATACCTTCCCCAAATAGCCCAGGGAAAGGCAATCTTCACCCTAGCCCTGACAGAGCCCAGCGGCAGTTATGACGCTGCCTCAATCAAGGCTAAGGCTGTTCCTGACGGAGACGGCTGGGTTATAAGTGGCACCAAGCTTTTTGTCCCCGATGCTCACGTGGCCGACTATATCCTCTGTGTTGCTCGAACTGAGGACAAGGCTGAGCCAGAGGAAGGTTTAACCACATTCATAGTGGAGACGAAACAGCCAGGCATAGGTCACACAGTACTGAATACCATGGCTGGCAAGCTATGTGAGGTAGTCTGCGACGGGGTAAAGGTGCCGAAGGAGACCATCCTGGGTCAGCTTAATCAGGGGTGGAGCGACATCAAGAGGGCAATTGACCGAGCCGTGGTGGCCAAGTGTTGCTACATGGTTGGGATAGCCCAACAAGTGCTCGACATGACTGTGGAGTATGCCAAAGAAAGAAAGCAATTTGACCGTCCGATAGGGAGTTTTCAGATCATCCAACACTACTGTGCCGATATGTTAACCGATGTTGAGGGCATGAGGCTTAGCACTTACCAGGCTGCGTGGAAGTTAAGCGAGGGCCTTTCCTGTACTGAAGAAGCCGCTATAGCCAGGGCCTGGGCGGTACAAGCTGGTGAACGAGTCATAAGCTTGGCGCATCAGATTCACGGCGCCATTGGCGTCGCCATGGAATATGACCTGCACTATTACACCCGCTCTCTTAAGGCCTGTGAACTCAGCTTTGGCAGCGCTGATTTTTATCGCGAGGTAGTAGCTCAAGGGATGGGGCTCTAATTTTACCATATTTACACTCAGTTTATCTGAAGAGCATCTCAAAAAGAATTCGACTGCGAAAGGAGGCAATGAATGGGCAAGACCCACGAGTCAATTGAGGCATATAAGGCAAAACGAGAAAAAATAAAGCAGATGGGAGGCCCAAAAGCCATTGAAAAGCGGCATGAAGCTGGACAGTGGT
>JAPLHH010000229.1 GCA_026389735.1 Chloroflexota bacterium
ATAACCGATAAAAGCTAAGGATTTACGTTTACCCAGCCTATCGCTTAGCCAGCCGCTGAAAATCTTGAGCAAAGAGGCTGTGCTTTCAGCTACCCCCTCAATAAAACCGATGGTGACAGCAGCCACTCCCAGGATATTGGCGAGAAACAAGGGAAGTAGGGTAAAAATCATCTCACTGCTGACATCAGTGAGAAAACTCACAACCCCGAGAAAGAATACGTTGGGGTTAAGGCCGAAGACGTGTTTTCGTTCTGTCGCTTGCATTTGCTTTTGCACGACGTAATAAGTATAACACCCTCAGTAAACGTCCCGTTAGTGTATATCAGCAGGCTATCTCGGATTAGCTTCACTCCGATTAGTCCTTCCACCCTGCATAACTCAAAAAGCCAAATCAACAGGGCAAGGGGTTGAATAAAAACTGGATACAGTGTATAATTTTCGACGGCTTTATTTAGCCCAAGGCATCGGTAAAGGTTTATACCAGCAAAATAGGGGGGCAACTGGCAAAGTGAACACACAAACCTTGTCTGGAGTTCTACAAACAACGGCAGAAGATAACTTCTTACTGCCACAATTGGCTCATAACCGACCTAACATCCCCAAAGTCCATGAGTTGCCTTCCATTAAAGCGCCTATTTAACACCTTAGCGTCAAGACAAAGAGTCTAAGATTTATAACAGAGACTAAAAACAGAAGGGCAGTAAAAGGGAAGTGGTTACGGAAAGGCAACTTGTACCTACGGTGTGTCCTTACTGCGGCTGCGGTTGTGGTATGTATGTGGTTGTTGAAGATGGCGTAGCTAAGAACATCGAGTACATGGAGCAGCATCCAATCAACCAAGGTTCTCTTTGCCCCAAGGGTAACGCAGCGCTAGAAATAGTCTACCACCCTGACAGACTTCGCTACCCAATGAAGAGAGAAAAGGGTAGCTGGAAACGAATCAGCTGGAACCAAGCAATTGAGCTTGTGGCAACAAAGCTTAAGAAAATATCTGATGTGCACGGTGCTAATGCCCTGAGTTTTCTTGCCTCGGCAAAATGCACTAACGAGGAGAATTACTTATTTCAAAAGTTAGCCCGACTGATAGGTACCAACAATATTGACCATTGTGCCCGCCTCTGACATTCCCCCACAGTGACCGGTCTGGTCGCAACCCTCGGTAGTGGAGCCATGACTAATCCAATTCCCGACCTGGCAAACTCAAAATGCATTTTCATAATCGGCTCTAATTTTGCCGAGAATCATCCCATAGCCGCTAGATGGGTATTGGACGCCAAAGAACAGGGAGCTAAAATTGCCGTGGCCGACCCACGCTATACCCCCACGGCCTGGATAGCCGATGTATTCCTTCAACTTAAGCCGGGCACTGACATCGCCCTGATCAATGGTATGATACACACCATAATTAAAGAGGAGCTGTACGATAAGGACTTTGTAAAAGAACGCACCGTTGGTTTTGACCAGATTAAAGTACTAGCAGCCAAATACGATGCAAATACAGTGGAGAAAATCACTGGCGTGCCCTCCGGTCTGCTCCAAGAAGCAGCAAGGCTTTACGCCAAGGCTCAATCAGCAGCAATTGTCTATTGTATGGGAATCACACAACATACTTATGGCCATGGTAATGTCGTTAGCTGCGCGAACCTGGCTTTGATTTGTGGCAATATTGGGCAGCCGGGCACAGGTGTTCTTCCTTTGAGAGGTCAAGACAACGTTCAAGGGGCTTGCGATATGGGCGGATTATCAACCGTATTGCCCGGTTACACCGGTGTTACTGATGAAACTGGTAGAAGAAGAATAGCCAACCTGTGGGGAAAAGAAGACTTGCCTGCAGAGCCGGGATTAACCGTGGTGGAGATGACGAACGCCGCTGGGGAGGGAAAGGTTAAGGCAATGTATATCATGGGGGAGAATCCCATGGTATCTGACCCAAATACCAAGCATGTCCAGCAAGCACTCGACAAACTAGACTTTCTAGTAGTCCAGGATATATTTCTGACTGAGACTGCAGAACTAGCCGACGTAGTGCTACCCGGAGCATGTTGGGCAGAAAAGGAAGGGACTGTAACCGCCACCAGCCGCACAGTGCAGTGGCGAGCAAAGGCAATACCTCCACCTGGAGAAGCCAAGGCAGACCTTGACATCATTTGTAGGATTGCCAAGAAGCTTGGCTTCGAATTCAACTACCAGAACGCAGATGAGGTTTTACGCGAAATCAACCGCGTAGTTCCCTCTTATGCTGGCATTACCCCGGAGCGAGTCAAGGAAGTGGGAGGTCTTACCTGGCCCTGCCCGACCACTGACCACCCCGGTACACCTATTCTTCATGTCGATACCTTCGCCACCGTTGAAAGACTGGGCAAGCTTATCCCAGTGGAGCATCAGTCTCCTTTTGAAATGCCTGACGAGGAATACCCTCTACTTCTAACCACGGGGCGGGTGGTAATGCATTACAATGCTGGTTCTATGACCCGCCGCAGCGCTTCTCTGCTCAAGCGCAGCCCTGAACTGTTTGTAGAAGTCAACCCATCCGACGCAAAAAAGCTTGGCATCAGTGCTGATGAAAAAGTGAAGATCTCCACTAAGAGAGGTGACACGACGGCCAAGGCGACTATCACTCACAATATCCCACCAGGAGTGGTCTTCATGCATTTCCACTTCTCTGGGACTAACGCTCTTGTAGTAGAAGCATT
This sequence comes from Chloroflexota bacterium, assembly GCA_026389735.1. Next base: position 2,694 of record JAPLHH010000229.1, read on the forward strand.
GGATGAGAAGGCGAAGATTCCAGAATTCAAGGTTGCCGCCTGCAGAATCGATAAGGGTAAGTAGCAATTTGGACATGCTAACGCTTAGTTGAAGATTGAGGATTGTGAAGAATGAGCAAAGTCATCTTCATGGATCTTAACCGGTGCATTTATTGCCGATCATGCGAGGTTGCCTGTGAAAGAGAGCATAATGGGCGTTCTTTTATGTCGGTACTGCTTCTTGATGAGAGACACCCCGTTCCTATGAATTGCCGGCACTGTAAAAAGAGCCCTTGTGTTGCGGTGTGTCCTACTGGAGCTCTCAACAAGTTGGAAAATGGACCAGTCATCATCGAGACAATGAAATGTGTCGGCTGCAGTCTCTGTGCTATGGTTTGCCCCTTTGGCATACTGGAACTGGATTATTTGAGCAAGGTGATGCGAAAATGCGACCTGTGCGTACATCGCTTGAATGAAAACAAGTTGCCAGCTTGTGTTTCTAGCTGTCCTGCCCGTGCCCTAACCTACGATGAATTCGATGCCATAATGCAAAAGGTTAAGAAGATGGCCGCTAAAGCCGTTATAAGTGGAGCGGGATTGGAGCCGGGCATCGTGGTAAGCCCACCGCAGAGTTGAACATGAATTTAAGCCTGTGGGGTACTTGGAAGAGGTATAAAGAAATGACAGAATTGTATATCTAGGAGGCCAAGTAAGTGCTATCGGAACATGAAGTAATTAGCCAGCTCAGCAAAGCATTTCCCGGGGCAATTATTACCACACACATACCAGCCCCAAAGACAATCTACATAACAATAAACAATTCATTCATCTCCAGTGTCTGCCATCATCTATCCAAACAAGGTGCCCGATTTGTTATTTCGGTAGCTACCGACCGATTAAAGGATACAGGCAAGCTCGAACTCAGCCATATCTTCTCCTTTGACGATGATTGCTTGACTGTAACCGTCAAAACCCGGGTTGATTCCTCTAATCCATCGGTAGAGTCTATTTCCAATGCGTTACCGGCAGCCAACTGGGCAGAGCGTGAGTGCCGTGATATGGTGGGCATTGAGTTTATCGGTCATCCTGACCCCAGGAGGCTCGCCTTAGCCGATGACTGGCCTAAAGACGTCTATCCCCTACGTAGGGACTTCCCCTATAATTACAAACCCCCACCAGCGCCTGAAAATGCTGTTAAATTAAATACGCCACAACCTCCGGCCAGTGTTTTTCCAATAGGCCCCTTCTATCCCGTCCTTGAGGAACCGGCTTATTTCAGAGTTTTTGTTGATGGTGAGGAAATAATCGGCTGCGATTATCGAGGTTTTTATAACCACAGGGGAATAGAGAAACTGGCAGACAGTGCTCTCACCTACAACCAGGTGGTCTTCCTCGCAGAACGCATATGTGGAATATGAGGATTCATACACAGTACGTGTTACTGTCAAGCAATAGAGCAAGCCGCAGGGATTGAGGTTCCGCCACGAGCAAAGTACATCAGGACAACTCTGCTAGAGTTGGAGAGAATACATAGCCACCTGCTTTGGCTGGGCATCGCTGGACACATCATCGGATTCGAGACTGTGCTAATGCAGGCCTGGCGAATCAGGGAGCCTGTGATGTGGCTTTGTGAGCTAATCACCGGAAATCGCAAGACATACGGTATGAACTTGATTGGCGGAGTGCGACGAGATATCACCACAGAGCAATACCCCAAAATAATAGATGTAGTTGACAAGATAGAAGCTCAACTCAAGGAGCTTATCGACGCCATTGCTGGCGATACTACTCTTCACATGCGGCTCAAGAAAGTAGGGGTTCTGTCTCGTGACGTAGCACGACAACTCTGCCCCGTGGGCCCTACCGTCCGAGGCTCCGGTATAGCTATTGATAGTCGGATCAATCATCCATATGCTGCTTACTTAGAAACTCCGCCAAAAGTCATAACCAAGCCGGATGGCGATGTTTGGGCACGGACTTTGGTTCGGCTTGAAGAAACTTTTGAATCGATTCGTATTGTAAAGCTGGCATTAAAACAGATGTCTCCCGGGGATATTATGGCCGAAGTTAAGGAAATTCCTCCCTGGCAGGAAGGTATATCTTATGTGGAAGCTCCGCGTGGTGAAGCCATTCACTATGTCTTAACCGGCCCCGATAATCGACCCTACCGCTGGCGAGTAAGGCCACCTAGTTACCCTAACCTGCAAGCGGTTCCTTCCATGCTCAAAGGCAATTTTATCGCCGATGCGCCGATAATTATCGGCAGCATTGATCCGTGTTTCTCTTGCACCGAGAGGCTTGAGGTAGTAGACACAAAAACGAAGAAGATACGGATCTATACTCGGGATGAGCTAAGAGAAATGAGCCAGAAAAGGTAGCTTGATGCTAAGAAGCAAAATCAAGGAAGCGATTATCTGTTTTAAAAATCTCAGGGTCACTTTGCCTTACCCTGCCCAGCCGGCACCGCCTGCAGAAGGTTTCCGCGGCAGGTTAGAGATTGACCTTAACAAATGTGTCGGCTGCAGTGCCTGTGCCAACGCTTGCCCGCCACGACTTATAAACATTACAAACCTCGACTCGAGAAGGACAATTGATTTTGTCTTGGGTAAATGCACCTACTGTGCTCGCTGCGCCGATGTTTGCCCGGAGCAGGCAATCACTATGAGTCAGGAATTTGAGCTGGCAACGACGAACAAAAGCGATTTGAATATCTCAGTCGAGCTCAACATGGTTAAATGTCAGGAGTGCGGTACGGCGTTCACCACTAAACGGATTGTAGATAAGCTTATGGCAATCCTGCCTGAGAAGATTGAAATTGACCCTGCTGCTGTAGATTGGCTCAAACTATGCCCCGATTGCCGCAGGATTAAAGAAGTGCATAGATTGATTGAAGTAGAAAAATAAGTCATGTTAGGCTTGCTTATTATCTTATTACTCGTACCCTTGGTAGGGGGATGTGCCTGCTACTCGTTAAAGGGACGAAAAAGTGACTTGACACCAGCAATCCTGGCAGGCATAACCCTAGTCCTAGGCATAATAGCAGTAATATGGAACTACCCTCGCAGTGCAGAGTGGTTGTTGGGGCAACTACCCTGGATGGAAACTCAGAGCAAGCTCTTTGGTTTTCTCATTGATCCTCTAAGCTCGCTTATGCTCATAGTAATCACAGTTCTCGGCCTCCTGGTGGTGGTATATTCTGGCGCTTACCTGAGTCCGGGCAACAAAGACCATGCCTTTACCAAGCCAGTGAGTAATTATTACTTCTGGATGCTTTTATTCATCGGTTCAATGGTGGGGCTCGTGATCTCCCCCAACTTCCTCCAGTTGTTCATTTTTTGGGAAATGACCACCATCTGCTCCTGGGCCCTGATCTCCTACACCAAGGACGATAAGGCTTTATTCGGTGGTTTTAAAGCTTTGATAATGACCCATCTCGGCGGATTATGTTTCCTTGTCGCCTTAGTTCTATTATTTGTCAATGCCCATTCCTTTTCCTTTAATGCCCTGGATAGCTTAAATCCAAGTATGCGGTTTGCGGTCTTTATCTTGCTTCTTGTAGCTGCCTGGGCAAAAGCAGCCCAAATTCCATTTTTTACCTGGCTCCCCGACGCTATGGTGGCCCCAACACCAGTAAGCGCCTACCTTCATGCTGCCGCCATGGTCAAGGCTGGAGTTTATCTCATGGCCAGGGTAGCGGTTTCCAATAGCCTAATATCTCAGGAGGCAGGGCTGATAATGGGCATCCTTGCGGTTACCACCATGATTGTAGCAGTAATTCTTTACTTTATTCAGGATGATTTGAAGAGGCTTTTGGCTTTTTCCACCATTGGTCATCTCGGTTACGTTCTTTTCGGCATTTCCTTAGGCATCTTGGGCTCCACCACCGGATTTGAAGGTGGAATGCTTCATATCATTAACCACGGCTTCGCCAAAGGGCTATTATTTTTATCCGTAGGAGCCATAGCCTATGCTACAGGCTCAAGGAGCATTAAAGAGCTAAGCGGGCTGGGCAGGAAGATGCCCCTCGTTTCCGTGGCCTTCCTTGTCGGGCTTTTCGCTGTCACTGGAGTGCCACCGCTTTCCTGCTTCTGGAGCAAGTACATGATGTTTACCGGTGCTTTCCAACTTGGCGGCGTAGCTGGTCCCACTCTCGGTATTCTGACTATTATAGAGAGCGTTATCGCCTTTTCCTGGTATTTAGTTATCGGGCACAGGGTATTTTTTGGTAAGGTTTCCGAAAAGGCAAAGGTGGCAACGACAGCCCAGCCTCGTGCCATCAGCATAACCCTTATTGTTCTTATATGTCTTTCACTTCTAGCTCCACTAATTGGTTATCCTTTTGCTAAATACTTATCTGTGGGGTGTTTCTCATAAATGGAGCCTATAACAATTTTATACGTTAGCTTTTTGCTTCTGGTAGCAGGAGCGATTGCAGCGGCAGCTACAAGTAGGCCGCAACGGTTCTGTAGCTGGAGCTCTTTGGGTTTTGTTTCTGCCGCTTCGCTCTGTCTCCTCTATCTAGCAATATATGTCTTTGTCAAAGGTCAGATAACCCAGCCACAGCCTCTGCTATCTCTTCCCGGGATAGGGGCATCTCTCAGCATTGGCATTGATGCCCTGTCTGCTCTCCTATTCCTTATCATCAGTATCGTTTCCTTTTGCGTTACCCTATTCTCTATAAGGTACATTAGGAAATATGAAAAGGAATCCCTGCTTCGTTTCTATCCGCTGCTTCTCCTCCTCTTTGCTTCTATTATCGGCGTGGTCGTTATCAGAGACATGCTTTTCTTCATCGTTTTCTGGGAGATGATGACCTTAACTTCTTGGGCTTTGGTTGTATATGAGCGGGAGAGCAAAATAAGTATTAGGGCGGGACTAGAATATTTCATTGCTACTCACGTGGCCACTGGTTTTATTATTCTGGCTTCCGTTTTGCTTTATGCCCATACTTCAGGGCCTTCGTTTGATTTTAACGCTCTAAGGGCCTCTTTTGAAGCCTTGATTGCTAGCAATCCAGCCTTGGTTCACCTTATCTTAGCCTCGTTTTTCATTGGCTTTGTCACCAAAGCAGGCGTGTTGCCCTTTGGCTTTTGGTTACCCAATGCCTACTCTGCGGCTCCCTCAAGCGGTTCAGCAGCCTTTGCCGGGGTAGTAGAAAAAGCAGGGATTTATGCCATAGTGCGCGTCTTCTGTACTATTCTTCCAATTTCCGTATACTCGCAGACCTGGGGAATAGTTATAGCTATATTTGGCACCTTCTCCATTTTTATTGGGACAATGTCTGCCCTGACTCAGGATGACTCCAAGAGACTTATGTCCTTCCACGCTATTGGGCAGATAGGTTATATGCTCCTCGGCATCGGTGTTGGCCTATATTTCCTGCCTATAAATACAGCATTAGCCACTATTGCGCTCGTCGCTGGCTTATTCCACATGATCAATCACGCTTGGTTCAAGTCCTGTCTCTTTTTGAATGCCGGCTCCATATTTTATAGAACTGGCATCCGCGACCTGAATAAAATAGGAGGGCTCTTTAGCCTTATGCCGTGGACAGGTATAACCGCTGTTGTTGCCTCTCTGTCCATCGCGGGCATACCTCCTCTTAATGGCTTCGCCTCCAAGCTTCTAATTTTTGAATCTTCGATCATAGCCGGTACAGAGGTGGGGGCAGCAATTTGGGCAAAGGCGTTATTTGTGATTCTGGGAATTGCCGCTATCTTTATCTCCGCAGTCACGTTGGCTTCCTTCCTGAAATTCCTCAATTCTGCCTTTATGGGGAAGCTTCGCGGGGTAAGGGTAAGCTCAATGGGCGATGTCCCGCTGTCAATGAATGTCCCCCAAGGCATTCTGGCATTCCTGTGTGTGCTTTTTGGAGTTGTTCCACTCCTGCCCATCGTCTTGATATATAAAGCTGTAAGCGGTGCTTTGCCAGCAGGTACGTGTCCAGCATCCGCGGTGCTCTTCGGCAAGGTCTGGCCAGGGATAAGCGTTAACTTCAGTACGGGGATAACAAGCGGGGTTTGGAATCCACTATGGGTCATTATTGCCTTTGTCATAGTGCTAGGCCTCATTTATATGGTGGTTAGAGCAGGAGGAGCCAAAGTTCGAAAAGTCGAAACCTGGTACGGAGGCAGAGAACATATTCCAGCTGACGTCTCCTATAGAGGACATAGCTTCTATATGCCTTTTAAGCAAGTCTTTTCTTTCAAGGTCAGGGGGGTCCAGTTCCAGGGATTGTACCCGACCTCTTTGCCATTACCTAAAGTCACTATGCCAAAGGGACTGAGGCTTCTACTTAATCCAGACCAATGGTTCTATTATCCCATTGCCAATTTGTTCATGAAGATCAACCGTGGCCTCAGCAAATCTCACACTGGTGTGCCCCAGATGTATTTACTATGGATTGTTGCAGGAGTCATTCTAACCATAGTGATAATCCTTTGCATTAGGTAACATATTAAGATGAGCATTGGTTTTATTATTGGAACCAGCGTATTAAACTTGTTCTTAGCTCTAGCTCTTTCGCCCTTATTTGAGGGATGTGCTCGGAAGCTCAGGGCTACTGTTCACTCCAGAGTTGGCCCCCCTATAATCCAGCCATATTATGACCTAGCTAAACTCTTTGGCAAAGAAGACCTTAGGGCTTCAGCTAATTTTTTGGTACGCCTTGCCCCCTACGCTTGCATAGTCAGCATAGCTATAGCTGCCTTACTTGTGCCAATGGGCACTTTTAATGCTTCAACCCAGACCGTCCAGTCACCATTTAACAATTATGGCGACAGCATACTTTTTATGTATCTTATTGCCTTATCTGCCGTAGCTGTGATACTCACTGCCACTGCCTCAGAAAATCCCTTTGCCTTCGTTGGAGCGTCAAGGGAAATGGTGATGCATCTCACCGTCGAGCCGGTGCTGGTTATCGCCCTTGTCACCGCAGCCATAAATGCCGGGTCGCTTAGAATGGGTGATATGGTATTTTGGTATCATGCCAATGGCCCCAGCATTTCAATGATCCTGGCAGCTATATTCCTCTTCCTCGCTCTGCAAGCTCAAGTGGGAAAGCTCCCCTTCGATATAGCTGAAGCCGACCAGGAAATCATGGGAGGGGCATTCATCGAGCAGAGTGGCCCTAAATATGCGTTGCTAAGATGGTCCATGATGGCAAAACAAATCATCTTTTGCTCGATATTTACCCAGGTGTTTATTCCATGGCCTATGATAGGCAATTTAGCCTGGGATGTTCTTATTAATATGGCTAAGGTATTTGTCTTGGTTTTAGTTATTGCCGTGATTGACGTGGTAAATCCGAGGCTCAGGATCGATCAATCGGTGAGGTACTATTTATTCTTAAGTGCGTTCTCTTTGATTGCAATTGGTTTTGCTTTGGCGGGAATGTAGGAGACACAGATGGAGAATAGCTGGATATTTGTGCTTTTCGGGGCTGAGGTGATTACAGCTGTCTGCGCCGCCGAGCTACGAAACCTCAGATGGGCAACCATCGCCATCGGCATCCAGTCGCTTCTCTTAGTCGGCATTATATGTAGTTTTGCCTATCTTAGCGGCAATCACTCTCTTTATTGGTGGGCAGCCACAGCTTTCATAATAAAGGTACTCCTCATACCTTGGCTGCTCTGGACATATACCCGGAGGATGCCAATATCCGAAGTTAAGCCAATTATAGGCCCGGTCGTTTCTACAATCATAATAGTTATTATCCTAGTCGTTACATACCTGTACACCAATGCTTACCTTTATCCTAATTTTGTGAATATACTTCCTCCCGTTTATCAAGGGATAGTTCAGACCGCAGGGATAAATCTGTCTCTGGGCCTGGCTATCTTCACCCTAGGAATATACATCCTATTGGTAAGAAGGGATACAATAAAAACAGTTATCGGTCTTGTTGTCCTTGAGAATGGAGCCCATCTTGTTTTAGTTAGTTTAGCTCCGACTCTTCAAGAGACCGCAGAGATAGGAATAGCTTGTAATTTAGTGATAGCAAGCTGGCTTCTCCTCTATATCTCGGGCAAGATATATGAGCTATGGAAAACAAAAGACTCTACCTCGCTTTCAGAGTTAAAAAGGTAAGTTTAGATGGAAGTTATTAAAATTCAGTCTATACTTCCAATACTCGTATTCGCCATCCCAATGGCTTTCTCTATCCCTATATTCTTTACCAGAAGCCACAAGGCATTCCGTGAATGGCTTGCTGTCGGCGGGCTTGTGGCTACGCTAATTATCACTATTCTTATCTATCTTAATGTTGTCGCTGCGGGAGAAGTCAGGGCACTGATTTGGAATGAGTGGTTTTATGTGGATGGTTTGAGCGTTCTTATGGAGTTCATCGTCTCCGTAATGGGCATAATCATTGTCCTCTACTCCATAAAATATATCGCTCACGAGGCTCGTGAAGCTAGCGAAGAAAAACTTTCCTTGTACTATGGACTGTTGCTTTTATTCGTTGGCATAATGAATTGGACTTGTGCTACCAATAGTCTGATAACCCTTTACGTAGCTTTGGAGCTAGGTACCTTAGCTACCACTTACCTTGTAGCTTTTGATTGGCGGAGGAGATCTCTAGAAGCAGGATATAAATATCTTCTCCTCATAACCGTAGGGGTCATTTTCTCTCTACTCGGTGGTGTCCTGCTTTATTCCGCTGCAGGAAGCAAGGGAGCTCTATTCTTAAATGAGCTTGGAAAAGTAGCCCCTCAAATCCCTCACACTATCGCTTTGGTCTGCTGTGGCCTTTTCATCGCCGGTTTTGGCACCAAAGCCGGTCTTATCCCCTTCCACGCCTGGTTGCCCGATGCGCACGCCGAAGCTCCCGCGCCAATAAGCGTCCTCCTATCCGGAGTAATTATCAACATGGGAGCTTATTCTCTAGTCAGAACAGTTACAATATTCGCTCCTCTTTACCATGAAGTGGTACTGTTCATGGCTATTATAGGCTCAGTGACCATGATCTTAGGAATACTTATGGCTCTAGTCCAAGACGACCTGAAGAGGCTTCTTGCCTATTCCAGCGTTAGTGAGATGGGATTTATAGTGGCAGGGTTAGGACTTGGCACCTATCTCGGAATTTACGGTGGGCTGTTTCATATGGTGAACCACACCATAATGAAAGGGCTACTATTCTTCTGCTCTGGGGCGCTCCTTTATGCTACAGGAACTCGGAAGATTAGTGAATTAAGCTCTATACCTAAGAAAATGCTGATAACTAACCTCTGTTTTTTCGTTGCCGCGCTCGCCATAGGTGGGATGCCTCCATTTAATGGGTTCATGAGCGAGCTCGCTCTCTCCCTAGCCTTGGGACAAGCGGGACTTTTATGGGCAGCGATAATCCTGATTGTCGCCGGTTTCCTCACTCTAGTAGCTCTCATATGGGCAGGATACCGCATATTCTGGAAGAAACCCAGCCTCAAGCTCGCCCCCACTAATCCAGGGCGAAAGGAGGCTAAAGAAGTACCGGCTCTAATGTGGGGAGGTATGCTGTTCCTGGCAATCTTGTGTATATTGTTTGGTGTTTATTCGCAGGGAATTTATCCGCTGCTGAATAGCGCAGCTAATGGCATAATGGCAATTTTGCCCGTCCCTTAAGGAGGTTAAATGGCTAGCTGGCTACAGAAAATAACGCAAAGAGCCTTTGCCAAAGCGCTCTGGGTTTACCATGTAAACACCGGCGCTTGCAACGGCTGCGATATCGAAGTAATTGATGTCCTGACACCATATTACGACGTCGAAAGGTTCGGCATTAAGTTGGTCGGGTCACCAAGACATGCTGACGTGCTTTTAGTAAGTGGGCCTGTAACAAGACCGGTTGTTGATATTCTAAAGCGTGTCTACGAGGCTACCCCAAGCCCCAAACTTGTATTCGCCATCGGTTCCTGTGCCATTGACGGAGGCATTTGGCATGACAGCTACAACGTAATCGGTGGAGTAGATAAGATCATACCTGTAAACTTCTATGTACCAGGTTGTCCGCCTCGACCAGAAGCAATAGTGTACGGTGTGGCCGTGGCTTTGGGGCTAGCACCCAAGAAAGTCCAGCCCATCAAGCTGGCCGAAAAGAAATCAAAATAACCTTTACCACGACATCATGAGTAACATATGCTAGAATCTCTATCAAATAGACTTAAGGGCAAGGTAATGATCCTGGGGGTTGGGAATCCACTCCGAGGAGATGACGGAGTCGGCCCATACCTGATAGAACAATTAAAGGGCCAAGTCAATGCCATTTTGCTTAACTGTGAAGAAGTGCCGGAGAATTTTCTTGGTCAGATTGTCGAGAATCAGCCTGATAGCATACTTATTATCGACGCCATCAATTTGGGGATGAGTCCCGGAGTAGCTGCTACACTGGAAGAAGACGAACTTGAGGGCATAAGTTGGGCAACACACCACGCTTCTCTTCGACTATTTATAAATTGCCTAAAGGCAGACACACAAGCTACTGTACTTATCATGGGGATTCAACCTAAATCAACAGAGTTTGGCAGTGCCATAAGCGCCGAGGTTAAAGAAACCGTTGGCCTGTTACAGAGCATTATACTGAGAACTTTTCCCCTCCCAATAACCCCAAGTTGTTAGAACATTGATGCTTGCTACCCAGAGTCTCCGTTGAATATTCACCCATTTATTACGCTCTATTATTGTTGCTGGACAAGCAGCATTAAGCTACAATCAAGCACGAGGGTAATATATCTAGCTAATGAGTCAAAGGATTAGCCCAAAGGTTCTATCTAGTGTACGCTTCACCCCCAAATCCAGTTATCGAAGACACAGAGCTACTTTGATAGACAATTACTTCGGTGAACATAGAATGATAAATTAAGTCACTTGTTCCAAAGACGACAGCGTGAATTGGACAGTGACGTATTGCCAGCAAGAACCAACAGGAGTTGCTTGTGTATCTCAGTCAGAAGACCAACACGATTAATGTGACTATCGACGAGCAGCAAGTAAATGCAAGAGAGGGAGCCACCGTACTTGAGGCAGCTCGCGAGACAGACATCTATATTCCAACTTTATGTTACCATCCTAGCCTAACGCCAGACGGAGCTTGCCGATTATGCGTCGTGGAGATTGAGAATTTACAAGGCTTTCCAACCGCCTGCACTACTCCGGTAACCAAAGATATGGTAATAAGAACCAATACGCCACAGCTCCGCAAGCTAAGACGAAACATTTTTGAACTTATCCTGGCCGAACACCCACAGCAGTGCCTTACTTGTCCCAAGAATTTACGCTGTGAGCTTCAAGAATTATCATCTCGCATCGGAGTAAAAGAGCTTAAACTTCCTCCTATCCGCAAAAAGCTACCTATCTATCAAGATAGCCCATTTTTCGAACGAGATTACAACCTATGTGTACCCTGCAGCCGCTGTGTCCGGGTATGTCAGGAGGTAAGAGGAGTCGGGGCAATTACGTTAACATATCAAGGCAGTCGAGCTTCAGTGGGTACTGCTTCCGATAAGTCGTTACGAGATTCAGGATGCCAATTCTGTGGAGCTTGTGTTGATGTTTGTCCTACGGGCGCCCTGATTGACCGTTTCAGCAAATGGCTGGGAGTACCCGAACGCTCAGTAGTCACAACATGCCCGTATTGTGGAGTTGGTTGCCAGCTAAGCCTCGAAGTAAACGGAGGCAAGATTGTCCGCTCGGTACCAGTCCTCGAAAACTCGGTTAACCAAGGACAAGCCTGTGTTAAAGGCCGCTTTGGTATCGCCGAATTCGTGCATCATCCCCAGCGTTTAACTACGCCCTTGATACGAAGAAATGGAGAATTAGTCCAGGCAAGCTGGGAAGAGGCATTGGAATTGGTAGCAAGAAAGTTGAAAAGCCATAAAGGAGACCAATTTGCTTTCGTCGCCTCAACTAGGTGCAGCAACGAAGAGAATTACCTGGCACAGAAATTCACCCGCCTGGTGATGCAGACCAACAATATAGACAACTTTGCTCGTATCTCACATTCCCCTACAGTGGTCGGTCTGGCCACCAGTTTCGGTAGCGGTGCCATGACTAATCCCATTAATGAAATTAGAGGTACTTCTTGCATCCTTGATATCGGCAGCAATACCAGCTCATCTAATCCGATTATTGCTCTGGAGATAAAGAAGGCAGTAAACAACGGAGGAAAGCTGATTGTAGCGAACCCCCGAGAGATTGAGCTTTGCCGTTACGCTGCTATATGGCTTAGGCACCTTCCGGGAACTGACGTTGCCCTGCTCATGGGCATGATGAGAGTCATACTTGACGAGGGACTAGCTGATTCAAGCTTTGTCAGCGAACGCTGCGACAATTTTGATGCCTTCAAGGAATCATTGAAGAATTTCGACCTCGATTTTGTCGTGAAGGTTACCGGCGTACCACGGAATGCCATAGCTGAGGCAGCTCGATTGTATTCAACATCTAAACCAGCGACTATCATCTATGGTTTGGGCATTACTCAGCATAGCCATGGCACAAATAACGTACTGGCTCTCGCCAATCTAGCTATGCTCACCGGTAATATCGGAAAACCGTCAACTGGTGTAAATCCACTGCGGGAACAGAATAATATCCAAGGTGCCTGCGATATGGGCGCCTTGCCTAACGTTTACGCCGGCTATCAAAGGGTCGACAACCCTGACATCCTAAAGAAGTTTGAAATCGCCTGGAGAAGCGACTTGAGCCCGAATCCGGGATTGACTTTAACTGAGCTGTTCGACGCTGCACATAACGAACGGGTTAAGGCAATGTATCTGATGGGTGAAAATCCAGTTGTAAGCCATCCTGATGCAAAGCACATTGAGAGAGCATTGGGCAAGCTCAAATTCTTAGTTGTCCAGGACATATTCCTCACCGAAACCGCTCAGCTAGCTGATGTGGTTTTGCCAGCAGCTAGCTTTGCCGAAAAGGATGGTACCTTTACCAATACCGAACGGCGTATACAGAGGATAAGGCAAGCAATAAAGCCTGTAGGCAATTCCAAGCCTGACTGGTGGATTATATGTGAGCTTGCCAGGAAAATGTGCGATAAGGATTTCGACTTCGAGAACCCATCTGAGATAATGGAGGAAATTGCCAGATTGACACCCAGTTACGGCGGCGTCACCTACGAACGCCTGGAGAAACGTGGTCTGCAATGGCCCTGTCCTACTAAAGACCACCCGGGGACGCCAATATTGCATGTGGGTAGACTCGTTCGCGGTTTGGGAAGATTCATGCCACTTCAATATGAGCCTCCAGCCGAATTGCCTGATGAAGAATATCCGCTCATCCTAACTACCGGGTGTAGTTTATATCATTATGGTACTGGGACTATGACACGGAAGGTTACCGGACTCAATACCATTGAACCGGAGGGAGTGGTAGAGATAAATCCGTCGGATGCATCTTCCCTAAAAATTAAAGACGGCAAGAAAGTCAAGGTGGTTTCGCGCCGTGGCGAGGTAATAACTAAGGCAAAAGTCACTGAGGAATCACCGCCAAAAGTTGTCTACATGACCTTCCATTTTGCTGAGAGCGCTGCCAATATCCTGACTAATAGTGCTCTAGACCCGATAGCTAAAATTCCAGAACTAAAAGTATGTGCGGTAAGAATTGAAAGGGTTATGGAAAATTAACTGATGCTCCTCAGCCGCCTTTCCACGAATCTTGCCCAGGAAACTATCTTATGCTAAACTATCTGGCTGATTATCCAACACTATGGAGAATGCAGTAATATAAATCAGCTGAAATGTTATCGAAGCTTCAATCACACGGCTATTCCATACACGAGGTTACACTAGCTCAGATATCAGGCAGGTTCATACATCTTGACTTATTTTCTAGCTTTCGCCTTTATTGCGGCCTTTCGTAAAGAATTCTAGCCACAATTCTTGCACATAAATAATCGAAGGGGCTTGACACGAAACTGAGTAAGGAAAAGATTATGGCAACCGATTTAAGAGAACAGATGAGAGGGATACTTGCCCCCTTTCAGGGTCGGCAGGTCGTCCTGATACCGGCTCTTCAGGCCGTGCAAGAGAAATTTGGCTATTTGCCTGAAGCGGCAATGGAGGAAATCGGACGAGTGGCTGGGGTATCACAAAATGTAGTCTATGGAGTGGCCAGCTTCTACTCCCAATTCCGCTTCACTAAACCCGGAGAGCACATGATTAAAATATGTCTGGGCACTGCCTGCCATGTGCAAGGTGCTGCCAGCCTGGTCGAATCGTTGGAACGAGAACTCCACATAGAGACGGGTAAAACGACTCCAGATGGTAAGTTCAGTCTAGAAGAAGTCCGCTGTTTTGGTTCTTGCGCTTTGGCTCCTGTCATAGTGGTTGATAGCCAGGTCTATGGTAATGTGACGACAACTAAGACCAAGGAAATACTTGACGAGTTTCATTAGCCAATACTAAAGGAAATAGCATGGATTTCGTCACATTACGAAACAAAGCAATTGAAGAATGGCAAGCCCTGTGGGGCAGCGGCAAGCCGCTGATTCTGGTGGGATTAGCCACCTGTGGTATGGCAGCCGGGGCTAACGCAGTATTAAAAGCTATCGAAGGTGAACTAGCACGGCGAAATATCCAGGCCAATATCATACCGGTTGGATGTATCGGCCTGTGCTATCTGGAGCCAATAGTCGATATCGTGAAGCCGGGACGTCCTCGGATCTCCTATAGTCAGGTTACCCCGGAAAAAGCAATCAAGCTGATAGAAGATTATCTGGTCAACGACAACCCGCGTCCCGACTTGGCACTCGGCACTTTTGGTGAAGATAGGTTTGCCAACATACCGAAGTTTTTCGAACACCCAATGCTAAAACCTCAGGTGAGAATAGCCACTCGCAACTGTGGTCACATCAATCCTGAAGATATCAACCACTATATTGCCAAGGATGGCTATAGTGGACTGCACAGAGCACTGGCCATGCCGCCTGAAGATGTGATTAAAGAGGTGGAAAAGTCTGGGCTACGCGGGCGAGGTGGAGCCGGATTTCCTACCTGGAGAAAATGGGACGAAGCTCGCCGCAGCAAGGCAATGCCCAAGTTTGTGGTCTGCAATGCAGACGAAGGAGACCCCGGAGCCTTCATGGACCGCTCTGTCCTCGAAGGAGACCCCCACTCTGTCCTTGAGGGTATGTCTATTGCCGGCTATGCTGTTGGCACGCCAAATGGTTATATATATGTTCGAGCTGAGTACCCACTGGCAGTTAAAAGGCTTCAGATTGCCATAGACCAGGCCAAAAAACTCCGCCTTCTAGGCGATAATGTTCTTGGCACCGAATTTGGCTTCAACGTAAACATTATGCAGGGTGCCGGCGCCTTCGTCTGCGGCGAAGGCAGCGCCTTGATGTACTCAATAGAAGGCAAGCGGGGTATG
>JAPLHH010000095.1 GCA_026389735.1 Chloroflexota bacterium
TTAATGTTACTAATTTCCACGAAGGAAATTGTACCTTCTATTGAAAAGAAAATTAGTGTCTAAGTCTGGTAATATCATTACCTTTATGGTGGGCGGTACTGGACTTGAACCGGTGACCTCTGCGATGTCAACGCAGCGCTCTAACCACTGAGCTAACCGCCCCTTACTATACATTTTATCAGCGCTTTTATAGGCAGTCAAGCTTCACCCATCTTGAATAAAGAGCTGGTCTCATCTATACTTTCACAAAACAGGAATATAAGAATAATCTGGAAATTTTGGTTGATTGGAGGGAAATATAATGGCTAAAAAGGAAGACAAGGCTAAGGAATACGTACTTAAAAAGACAAGGGAGCAAAACATTAAGTTCATACGGCTATGGTTCACCGACATTCTGGGCTTTCTGAAAAGCTTTTCCATCACTTCCGGGCAACTCGAGGAGGCATTAAACGATGGCATGGGCTTCGATGGCTCTTCCATCCAGGGCTTTGCCCGCATCGACGAAAGCGATATGATTGCCCTACCCGACCCCAACACCTACCAATTGATACCCTGGCGACCCAAAGAGCACGGGGTAGCTAGAATGTTCTGCGATATATACTGGCCCGGCGGGCAACCTTTTGAAGGCGACCCCCGGTACATATTGAAGAAAAACCTGAAACGGGCTGCTGACTTGGGATACACCTTCTACGTTGGGCCGGAGCTGGAGTATTTCTACTTCAAGAATTCGGAGGGTACAGAATTTTTAGACCTGGGCGGCTATTTTGACCTGACACCACCGGAGATAGCCACAGACATAAAGAGAGAAACGATTCTTTTCCTCGAAGAAATGGGAATCGACGTCGAGTACAGCCACCATGAAGTTGCCCCCAGCCAGCATGAAATAGACCTCCGCTACACCGATGCCTTGACCATGGCCGACAATGTGATGACCTATCGTTTAGTAGTAAAGCAGGTAGCCCAACGGCAAGGGGTTTATGCCACCTTTATGCCCAAACCGGTATTCGGTGTTAATGGCAGCGGCATGCATGTTCACATGTCGCTGTTCAAAGGCAACAGGAATGCCTTTTTCGATAAGGATGCCCCCCACCACCTGTCAGAAATAGGCAGAAGTTTCACGGCTGGCTTATTGAAACATGCCCCGGAAATCACTTCAGTCTGCAATCAGTGGATAAACTCCTACAAGCGACTCGTCCCGGGCTATGAAGCCCCTTGTTACATCACCTGGGCACGAAGAAACCGGGCCGACCTGATCAGGCTTCCTGAGTATAAACCGGGAAGAGAAACTGCTACCAGAATAGAACTCAGATCCCCAGACCCCGCATGCAACCCATATCTCGCTTTTAGCGTCATGCTCGCTGCTGGGCTCGAAGGAATTCAAAAGGGATACAAATTACCACAACCTATAGAGGAGAACGTCTTTGAAATGGGCCCGGAAGAACGGGAACAGAAGAGGATAAAAACACTACCTGGCAGCCTGTACGAAGCTGTACAGCTTACCGAAAAGAGCCAAATGGTCAGAGAAGCTCTAGGTGACCATGCCTTCAACAGCTTTATCAAGAATAAGAAGGTAGAATGGAATAGATACCGGACGCACGTAACTGATTACGAATTAAAGAACTATCTGCCAATCCTGTAGACGAGACTCTGGCAACTAAGGCAGGGCGGAAGCCTCGATTTGGAGCAACTCTGAGGACTTCAGGCTACATTGGAGACACAATCCAGTCTGGTAGCAATCCAATAGAAAATAGCTTAACCCTTGGCACTGGACTTTATGTTGCTTGTCAGCAAAATCTGGACAACACTACCGCATTTAGGGCAAGTAACCTCAATAGTAACAGGCTGCCTCATTACCCGCTCCACCAAGGCTGTAACCACGGAATCGATGTTATCCAGCCGCTTGTCTAACATCTCCACACGTTTCTTCATTTGCTCTTGTTCCATAGTTGTCCTTTTCTTTTCAGTCTTTTCAGGCATTCTATCCTCCACTATGAAAACAAAAGAGGAGAGGTCATTGGAAATCCCCTCCTCAATATTAACTCAACCTACTTGCAATTCCTTTCACAAGCTCTTCTCAGCTACTCCCATAGCGGACAGATAATCCTTATCAGTCTTTATTAAGCCATCTACCTTGGCACCTACTGTTCCCTCCAAATACTTCCGGAAAGCTTCACGAGCCCCCGGAGAACTCTGGAGTGCCTCTTTAGCTCGTTGCCACTCCTCAGTAGTCAATTCACCTATCCGTTCTGGACTCAATGGGAATTCTTCCCCCATCACACGCTCTGCTCTATCAAGAACCCTGCTTGTAACTGCCCGCTTCAGGCGATCAAAGGAGAGGAATTCCTCGTTGGCGTAAGGCCTCGGTGACCACGTCTCGTCTTTCATCTCACAACCTCCGGCTCTTTATTATAACCTCTTTTTATCGCCTATAATATGCCCCATCGACTGCCGTGTCAAGTCCCCTCCCACAGGACAGGAGGAGGCTCGAATAATCTACCGAACCACTAGTGAATATTGTAAACCATCTGGACGGTGACTCGAATTTCCAACTCGCCGGGGCTAATTGGAGTCGGTGCTGGAGCTGCGCCCTCAGCCTTCATTGCATAGTCTCTAACTACTACCTGCGGCACATACTGAGTGCCTTCAGAAATATATAGCAGCTTGCCCAGCTTAATATCCGCCACATCGGCCATCTGTTTCGCCTTCGCTATGGCATCTCCTACTGCCTTAGCCCGTGCCTCTTTGTAGTAAGGCGTTGGGTCGTCGATGGTAAAACCTATGTTATCAATCCTAGTCAAGTCGCCACCGGCCTCAGCTACAGCATCGATGATAGGTCCAGCTTTGTCCAGTTGCCTTATTTTGGCAAATACCATATTTGTCACGCGATAGCCAATGGTTATCTCCCTTTGCTCATCCTCAATCCATTTTCGCACCGGATAGATGCTAAACCTCTGCGTTTGAATATCCTTTTCAGCTACGCCGTTAGACTTAAGCGCCTTCATAACTCCATCCATAGCCTCAGCCGCATCCCGCTGTGCCTGTGCCACAGTCTTCGCTTCAGCCTCTATGCCGAGACTCAGTAAAACAATATCGGGACTCGCCATTGTCTTGCCTTCACCAGTTACCCACAAGCCGACTTGTTGTTGGCTATAGATTATCCCAAATTGTCCACCGAATTCCGGTGCTTCAACATAGGCAGAAATAGCTGGTGGCGAAACGCGGTCAGCTTCACCACGCACACAACCACCAATACCTATCAAAACCACGACTAATATCAAACCAGATAACAATAACCAAACTTTTCTCATTAAAACCTCCTTAAATTCATTTTTCAGTGCCCTGTCTTCTTGCTCACCTAGTTCATGAGCATCACCCCTTTCATTATAATAGCATCCAGGTACTGATTACCACCATATATAACGGTAAACTAGACTCCTTAGTTTAGTTTAAAAATGGCAGAAAAAGCTGGCATAGATTATAATAACACGAGCTTAACTGTAACAAACCGATGAAATTTTTCCGCGATATCATTGCGCCCATACTTGTCGGACTCGCTGTTTTCGCCATTTTTCAAGCTTCGGTGGGAAGCTTCAAAGTATATGGCTCATCCATGTTACCTGGCATCGAACAAGGCGATTACATACTGGTCAGTAAAGCTGCTTATTTCTTTAATGAGCCTCAACACGGCGACATAATAGTCCTCCACTCCCCACAGGACCCTAACACAGACCTTATCAAGCGAATTATTGCCGTGCCTGGCGACACCGTGGAAATCAAGGACAACACAGTATTTGTCAACGATACTGCCTTAGTTGAACTTTACACCCTGGAGTCACCACACTACCTTATGCTATCCGAGGAAATTCCCACTGGTCACTACTTTGTTCTCGGCGACAACCGCAACAACAGCTCCGATTCACACAGAGGTTGGACAGTACCTCGAGAAAACATCATTGGCAGGGCTTGGATAACTTACTGGCCGCCTTATAGATGGGGGATAATAAAACACTATAAGCTTAATGTGGGGAAGCAAGCAGCCGAAGTTGGTAAACCCAGCTTGGTAATGAAAACACTATGTCCGACGAGACAATACAAATCTTCAAAGACGCCGGGGCTATACTAGAAGGGCACTTTTTGCTGACTTCAGGGCTGCACTCACCAGTCTATTGGGAGAAGTTCCGCGTCTTGCAATACCCGCGTTACACCGAAAAGCTCTGCCGGCTCATTGCCGAACACTTCAAGAAAGACGAGGTTCAAATAGTTGCCGGTCCAACTACCGGCGGCATTATCCTGGCTTTTGAAGTGGCTAAGCAGTTAGGCGTAAAGGGAATATTCGCTGAAGAAGAAGGTGAGACAAGGGTTTTTCGGCGTGGTTTTTCCATCAACCCCGGTAACCGCGTTCTTATTGTCGACGATATTTTGACCACTGGTAGCTCCATAACCGAAGTAATGGACGCTGTTAAAAAGCTTATGGGTATTATCGTCGGCATTGGCGTGCTGGTTGACCGAGCCGAACAAAAAAGGGAATTCGGTGTGCCCCTTTTTAGCTGCCTGCAAGCTACAACCGTTACTTATCCCCCAGCAGAGTGCCCCCTATGTGCCGCTGGCATCCCACTGGTGAAGCTTGGCGGACAGACATAAAGTCATAGCTTTTCCCTTGACACCTACAGGCTAAAAACTTAAAATGACCCCGCGCCGAGGTAGCTCAGGCGGTAGAGCAGCGGACTGAAAATCCGCGTGTCCCCAGTTCGATTCTGGGCCTCGGCACCACTGATTGAAGCTAAAATGCCCCCAGAAGTGATTAACATAACAGGGGCGTTTTCATTTTAGCTAACGGATAGCTAACCAAGTTTTGCAACAAGCTCTTTTTTAGGCGTGGAAATAAAGGCTTCATCAAAACGGATGGCTGCGGCTTCTTGAAGTCCTGGCGCTACATGGCTGTAAGTGTCTAGAGTAACCTGGATACTGGCATGTCCTAATCGTTCCTGAACTATCTTGGGGTGAATACCCTGTTTCAACATTAAGGAAGCATGGCTATGTCGAGCATCATGTAGCCGTATGCCTTTCAGACCAGTACGTTGCGCCAGCTTAGCCCAGGCATGGCTTACTGTATCCGGCAATAATGGCCTTCCGTCAGACTGAGATAATACTAAATCGTCGTCAACTAATAGTGTGCCTAACATTAGACGTATTTGTCCTTGCTGCTTTTTGTGTTCTTTAAGAACAAGAATAGCCGATGGCGGAAGTGCTATAGTCCGGCGCCCCTTTGCTGTTT
Source organism: Chloroflexota bacterium (assembly GCA_026389735.1). The sequence goes on from JAPLHH010000095.1 coordinate 5,276, forward strand.
TAGGCGTTCTGAAAACCAGGCTCTTATCACGTAAATGATGTAAGCTTCGATTAACCGATATCTGGCCCAGAATTAAGTCAACATCGCACCATCGTAAAGCTAATAGCTCAGACCGCCTCATTCCAGTAAAAAGTGCCATATAGAATAGGGTATAGTAAGGGGTAGATTTGGCAGCTTCGAGGAAAGTCTGGATATTGTCCTCATTCATTACATGCATTTCTGGGCGCTGACAATGTGGTAGGTCAATGGCATCTGCGGGATTCCGTGAAATCAGCCCCCACTTCACCGCGATGTGCAAAGAACGATGCAAAACCATGTGATGCTGTCTTACTGTCACCGGATTGAGGTTCCCCCTGCCATCACACCGCCCGCCTGAGAGCATTTCTGAGTAATAGCGTTGTAAATGTTCTGGCTTTATTTGCGTTAGCGGTATATTTCCAAGATTGGGGACTAAGTGCTGGCGTATGATAGACTCATAACCCTCTACCGTCCTGGGGGAAAGATTAGGCTGGGCATATTCTCTAAGCCATCTCGTGAGATATTCCGCAAGGGTAGTCTTGCCAGGCTTCATAAACGTGCCGTTGTCGAGTTGGTGAAGTATCTCAGCAAGCCTCTTTTCAGCATCCTTCTTAGTTCCCTTAACGCTAATCCATTGCTGTTTACGCTTCCTAGTAATGGGGTCAATTCCTAGGTTAAGGACGACCGTGTAGCTATTCTTATACCGCTTGATTATGTGGCCTCTCATGTTGTGCCTCCTTATGTTTGATATTGAGCATTGAGTTTCTTGTAAATCAAGTCATAGGCTCGCTGGATTCCCTTCCAGGTTGTATATCTCCCGTTCCTGTGTCTCTGATTCCATTCCTCTTGCAAGCACTTCCAGAAGATTACTACAGTGCCTTTCCTTTGTGGCGCCCCCCCCCGTTCTTGCACCATTGCATAAAGCTCCAAGTGCCTTTCTTTAAATCGCTTGCCTTTTTTAACCCCCAGAGCTCCTTTAACGGTATGGTAGATTTCAAGCAATTCCTCAAACCCTAGCTCAGTATAGACCTTTATATCCACATAAAAGCATTTGCGTCTCCCCTTGCAATATTCTCTCCCCGGCATCCTAACTTCGTAAGGCAATGAAAGTGGCTTAATGTCCGCCAGGACATAATATCCAAGGCTCTCACTTGATATACCTGTTTCGCCAGATAGCACAAACAATTTTTCTTGAACTTCGTCCCACATTTCAGCTTCCTTAGAAGAGAACTCCGGCAATTCATTCTCGTGGTATCCGTATACTGCTACGAGACCGGCACGCTCCATGAGCTCAACCTCGATAGGTTCTAGCCACCTTTCTGCCTCCTTGAAACTACCAAAAGGTGGCTCCCCACTGCCGAAATAGGTTTTTCTAATAGCTTTAATCTCAGGTTTGAGCAATTCTGCTAAAGAGTCGCTAGTCAACAAGGCGTGAGCGTTTAACTTCCCGCCTGATAAATAGTCTTCACCTTTGGTGGACTGCATCAATGAGAGCATCCTAGGGATGAACTGAATAACTCTTGGTACATCCCACCTTTCATATTTTATTATGCCTTCAAGCAAACCTACAGCCATAGGAACATGCTGTACTAACTCAGGTGGGCAATGTGTTTGCACTTCTTCTATAAATTCCTTCTTGTTCATGTCAACACTCTTTACTGTATATCTGTTCCCTCTATAATACTAAAGAGCAAAGACAAAGTCAAGGGGGTAAAAATGAATCTTCTAAAAGAAATCCGAACCAAGAAAGGCTTCTCACAGCTCACTCTGGCAAAACTAACGAATATAGCGCCAACGGACATCTCACGGATAGAAAACGACTGGCTCCGCCCCTATGCAGGATGGCGCAAGCGTCTTGCCAAAGCTTTAGGCGTGACTGAGAAAGAGATTTTTCCTGACGAGCAATAGGGTGAACGACAATAAACGGAAAGGGAGTGGAAATGGACGAGAAACCGAATGAATCTCTGGTCTTAGATGTACCGGAGGCTGGGAGATTGCTCCACTTAAGCAGAGCCACAGCTTATAGCCTGGTGAATCAGGGTGTTATACCGTCTATCAGATTCGGCAAGCGAATCGTAGTACCCCGGAAGGCGCTGGAACTATTGTTAGAGCACGCCCCAACAACTGAGAAGGAAATGCAGCATGAGTTCTAGGACATGGATTAAGGTTTATTGCGACAAGTGGCTGACGGGAACGTTACGAGAAGATGCCCCAGATGTTCGGGGCGTTTGGATTGATTTATTGACATTTGCTGGGGGCGGACAATATGGCGATACAGGGGAGATAAAACTAACAAACGGGGTAGGCTTTACCGATAGTCAAATCGCAACAATTTTGCATATACCAAAGTCTTTATGGCGAAAAGCAAAAGCACGGTTATTGGAAACAGGACGCATAGAAATATCACCGAGGGGTGCTATTCGCATTGTAAAGTGGAGTAAATATCAGAGCGAATACAACCGCCAGAAAAAGTATCGGCAACCAAAAGAGGGTACTTCCACACCTGAGCCAGAATCCCCCTTTACAAACCCCCTAGAGAATGAGAAAGAGATAGAGAGTAAGAAGTTACAGCCAGAAGTTACAACGAAAGGTTACAACGAGAAGTTACAGAATTTCGGTTCCAGTTATTCTCAGGGGGCTAATCCTCCTGCAACCCACTTACCTGGAAAGGACGGTCAACTCAGAAAAGACAACGCTATATCTTATCGGAGAGGTTGTAAGGAAACATGGAAAACACGCATAGCAGATTATCTTCAAAAGCATGGCCCCAGCAGGCCGGCTGATATTGCCACTGGTCTGGGCTTGCCGGAGGCAAAATATTACCTGGTGAGCATGACACTTTCACAGAACAACGGCAGGGTTTTCACTAATCCGCAGCGTGGCAAATGGGCTTTGAAGGATGGCGAATAAATGACAGTACAGACTAAAGCCCGCCGTTCTAAGATAACAAAGGCCGACATAGCACGAGCTCGTGAAGAAATACTTGCCCAGCCAAAGCCAGTAAAGCAGGCCATTAAGAAGCTGGATACTGAGCCAAAGTGGGGTAAGGATTTTTGGCTTAGTGACCGCTTCCCCGATAATTATGGTGATGATATTAACTTTGATAGCTATGGGTTAGCGTGGGGACTTGAAACCAACTTAGAGACTCGTTGTTTAGGTAAGACAGAGAAGGTATTGGCCATTATCAAGGGCGAAGAGACGATTCCTGATAATGCCTGTCCGCACACTAGACAGATTCTAAGCAAACTATTGAAAGACAGAGAGGAGGAAAATGTTGGAACAGGTAGACCTACAAAAAGCAACATACAACGAACAAGACCTACTAGAGCTTCTGGGAATAGACAGAAAAAAACTCGATTACTTAAGACTAGAGAAAGAGTTCCCCTGCATCTACCTAACCCGCAGGTCGAGAGTCTACTTAGCAGATGAAGTTCTCCAGTGGCTCAAAAAGATGGCGGCGGTCTGACAAAACAGATGTTTGAAAAGGGCTTAACTACCCCTAAACAGAGGTTTCACACCCTTCAAACTGACGAAACTTTTTGAGGTGGTGTCTCCCTTTACCTAGAATGACTCTCTAACGCATTTTTGAAGCTAAATAGTTCTTTCGTTATCGGGTAGCTGTTTCCGTTACATTACGGGCATTTATTAGCAACAAAATAACGTATCCCTCTTTTTATTAAGGTAGGGCGGACTACGGGGTGGATATCTAAATCTGATGAGTTTTCCGATGCTTTAAAGCATAATATCCGTGCCGCACAGCTTTTATCACGTCAGAATGGATAGATGTATCACTTTCCCCCTTCGGGTCTTCAAAGCCTTCTTCACGAAGCCTATATATTATTACTGAGATAATTCTATCAATTTCTGGGCCATAAGCCCCAGCATCCTCTGGTAGATTCTCTAATTCTTCCTCTACCAAAATATTAATTCTTCTCTTTATACGACTCTGTTTTGCTAAAAAATAAAGGCCATACTCAAGAAAGGCTATGAGTAAACCTGTAGTAATAATTTCCCATTCAAAAATCGTGTGTAAAAGCCAAGAAATTCCAAACGCCACCACCAATATGGCAATAAATATAGATACGAGTTTGAACCATGGCACAAATCGGTCTAAAAACCAGCCTTCTATTCTTTTCATCTGGTTCTCTTTATTCTATCAAACTAATGCAGGTATAGAAACACCTTTCGACAACCAGCTGGATAATAGCGAGCTTCAGTTGTAAGGGAAGTGGGATGGGCAGGGGGCAATGGGTTTATTTATATGGTGAGGTGGTAGAGAAATTTTTAAGTAATTCCAGAATTAGATGGAAAAAGACTGTTTCAGCATCCAAATATATCCTTTATACGTCTAGAATCATCTAATTCTCGTATTTAGTAGATGGGTAATTAGATGGCAGAAAACTACATTTACAGCCCATTTTAAGGCATATTCCTGAGGTTTGAATAGCTTTCACTGCTGCTCACAGACCGAGAAATGCCTTTTTTTAAGGGCTCAGTATGCGCAGGTTGACCACTATTGCCCTTTTTGTTTCTGTAAAATCCGGGTGGGTAGATTCGGTATGACTATATCTCAAAAGGGGGAGAGGGGGTATTCTTTTCTCGTGTGGGTGGGTGTATAATAGTCATATACATATGTGATTGGAGTAAGGGGAGGTTGTGATGCAGCAGTGGTATAAATGCCCGCAATGTGACAAGGATATTCTACATGGGACAAATCCATGTCCTTTCTGTAAATGTTCTTTAGCCTGGTCACAGCAAGGGCCAATACTGTATATACCACCGCCTGGGGCACCACAGCAGCCACCATATCAACCGTCAGCGCAGACGCCAAGCTATCAGCAATCCGTAAATTACCAACAGCAAGCGTCGCCACCTTCTAAGCAACAATCCTCAAACATCCAGCCGGTATGGCATTTTGTTCTTCTGTCGATACTTACCCTTAGTGCTTATGAGATATATTGGTTCTACCGAAACTGGAAGCAGATGAAGGTTCATAAGAACCTGGATATGAGTCCTGGTTGGAGGACGGCAGGGCTTTTTGTCCCGATATATGGGCTAGTGCTTGCTTATAGGCAATTTAGAGATGTTAGAGATTTTTCAAGAGAAGCAGGAATAGATAAGAGCTACTCACCTGGTTGGATTCTCTTTGCTTGGATAACTATTAATGTTCTTTGGAAATTGCCTGACCCATTTTGGTTGCTGTCCTTTGGTTCTGTCTTGCCACTTGCGGTTGTTCAGGGCGTCTTAAATTCCTATTGGGAAAAAGAGCAACCCGGACTCATGAGAAGAACAAAATTCTCTGGAGGACAGATTGCATTAATAGTGATAGGCGGAATCGTGTGGATTCTTATGCTCATCGGCATGCTTTTTCCAGAATAATTGGTAAGGCAAGAGGAGGTTGTGATGCAGCAGCAGTATGGATGCCCCAAATGCCACCAACCAATCGCATATGGTACACAGTTTTGTGAGAACTGTCGAACACCTTTGAATTGGGCTGGTCAGCAACAAACGCAACCTCCGCCCATCTATCAGCAACAGCAACAGCCAGAAACATTGAGCCAACAAGAAACCGAAAGCCCCAGAATGAATTGGTTCAAGCGACATCTCAATTGGACTCTGCTAGTCACCGCAGTTGGCACATATATACCCACTATGGCTACATTTGCGCCTGTAGAGACCACAGGGCTCGGCCGAAGCGTATTAGGCTCACTCATACAATTAGTGAATCCAACTATCAGTAATGAGACTTTGAGTTGGTTATATCTCCCTATTTGGCTAGCACTGATGTTGCCTGTAGAAGGATGGGTGCTCAGGCAAAAAAACAGAAGTCTGTGGCACCTATTGTGGGGGATAACTCCATTTGGGTGGATTATAATTCTATGCCTTAAGAATCGAAGTTCACCTTTCACAATGAACAGTCATCGAAGCAACGAAAAGTTGAATATAGGATTCATTAAGAAGGCAAGGACGGGTACCGGTCGCTTCATGCAAATCATAGGAATAATTATTTGGTTTGGGTGTGGACTCCTGATGTTTATCTGGACACTGTATGTGTTGTTTTCCACTTTTGGCGCATGGGCTATATTTGTGGGGCTCTTTCTTGCTCCAATTACGTATGTAGCCTCTATCTTTATCATATGGTTCTCTACGGGAGTCTTCCCCATAATCCTTCTCATCCCATACATACTTTCATGGGTCGGCATGTTGCTGATGGGCTTTGGTGGTGCGGTAACTGGCGAAGACTGAGGAACTAGCTTGGCATATCTCAGCCATTAACCATCTTATAATGCTCTAAACAATCTTCGAAGGTTATACTTCTGGTATATCGGAGAACCATACTCAGCCCAACGGTGACCAATAAAACTTCAGGCTATCTTGGCTTTGTCGGCTCTCTTACAACAAAGACACTTGTGACAAACAATACGGCACATGCCAAGTCTATTGGCCGCCAAATGGCTCTTGTCAGGTAAATAGGCCATAGCGGGTTGAACAAAATAGCGACCAGACCGAATACCCACGTAGCCCACACCTTCCCCCACCGATATGCCATAACAGCTATAAACACCGCAACACCACATGTAACCCATCTGAGCAATTGATAATATCCGTAAGCCAGTGGAGCTACGGCGACACACAACATAATACCTACAATCACTGCTGGTATCAGGTGAGGTCTACCACGCATGCTAAATCTACCTACTTTCAAATATACAGCAAATACGAAAGGTCAGCAAACTTGATTCCCTTACAATTCGAGGCTATAGGCAGTTGCAGAATATAACAGGTATCGAGTAAGCTGCTAGCCCAGAGCAGTATTCCGTTTTGATTTGGGTCTGTGTATAATTCAGACAACCGTACGATGGTTTACCCTGTACCTTAGCAGAGATATGTACAAAAATGAGGAGACTAAAATGAAAGAGGATAAGGCTAAACGTGAAGATGCTCAGACACCGCTGGAGAAAATTGAAGCTATGTGGGAGAGAGGGAGACAACTACGGGCAAGGAAGCAATACTGGTATGAACTTCAATTTCAGGGTTGGATAAAAGCTGGCAGCAGGAGAGTGGCAAAACAAATACTTGAGGAATATTTTTCAACCCGCTGTGGTATTAACGTTCCATATGATTCGGGTGTTTTTGGTGCTCCTTCAGAGCTAGGAGTTTCCCTAGAAATAGAAGATACATTGGCGGAAATAACGCATACGCACGTAAGAATTCTATGGTTCAAACCTTATAACTACAATCGACCCTAATGAAGGTAATGAGCCTCTCACAGGCTATCGTTAAAATGAAGTAGTAATCTGCTGGCTCTTGCTTTTTGTTTCTGAAAAACTTGCGGCTACGAATCCATATATACTACATGCCCCTTCGGGGTCTACCTGGGGGGGCCAGATACATTATTTTCCACGATTAAAGCACGATTAAATTATTATTTTTTTC
>JAPLHH010000246.1 GCA_026389735.1 Chloroflexota bacterium
TTTTGGTCTTCTTTTGGGGCAGCAGTTGGTAGATACTGGCATCCCGACGAATCCGAGAAATGACATGAGTATTGGGCATCTCTCGTCCAGCCAAAGAGGCGTAAAAACCATCGCAATGGCAGAGAAACTGCCTTCCGGGCAGCCAGTAAGTGATTTCTGCAAGCATTTGTTCTGCCAGGTCTATCAGAGATGGGCCATCCTTTCGATGAATTCTGATATTGATTGGCAAGCCCAGAGGTTCTCCGCCCCAGGGAGGATATACTCTCAAAGTAACAACCACCAGATTCAGACCCCAGGCGTGGACTACCGTTGTGGCAGTGGAACGGACGGCATCCCTCCACCAGCCAGCACCATTGACCTTTCGGCCTGTGTGGTGAAACAGCGTATCGTCCAGATCGGTTGGTATCAGGCCGGTAGGATAAAATATCCTCACCAACAGTGTGCTCAAAAGTCTCCACAATTCGCTGGTTACCCACGAGGCTTCGGGAAAGAAGCGGTGATAGGCATCGTGGGCTCTGCTGTCTTGGGGATCGGCAAAAGGCAGAATGCCGGTGATGGTGCGTCTGGCAGTGCAGAGGACCCAGCCGGTGACCAGGCGTGCAAAAATCTCTGTTGTGGGATTTGTGAAGATTGGCAAAAAGTGCTGAATAATATTCGTCCATGTCGATATACTGGTTATTGTGTCCATACCAGCCTTCCTTTCTTGTTATTTCCAAAGAATTCATCGGAAGGTTGGTATGTATTTGTTTATAGTTCATTGAAATTAGCCGCCTCAAAAGTGCGAAAGTTAACTCTTACTAAAGACCAAATATTCCGGTTCGTACCGTATGATCCAGGAAACTGTGTTGATTTTACTTGGGAACGGGAGTGGAGAATAAAGGCAGATTATCTCCGCCTAGGAGTTTGTCCGAGTAATTGTTGAACGGTGGTTAGATGATGTCATAATATCTCCGAGTGTTGGTGAAGGATTACGAATTTCCGGAGACACAAGGATGAGTAAGACATATCGGCCCTGGAATCCAAATCAAAACTGGCTACTTCCGCCATCAGCTCAAGACTGGCTGCCAGAGAATGACCTGGTATATTTTATCCTCGATGTGGTCAACGAGCTGGATATATCGGCCGTTACCCAGAAGTATCAGCAGGAAGAACGTGGCTATCCGCCATACAATCCTCGCATGATGGTAGCTTTATTATTTTATGCCTACTGTTGGGGCATCTTCAGTTCCCGCAAAATTATGCAGGCCTGCGAGGAACGGCTTACCTTTAGAGTCATTGTTGGTGATGACATACCGAACTGGCGAACCATCAGTGACTTTCGCAAGCTGCATATAAAGGAGCTGGCGGATTTATTTGTTCAGATTTTGCAGCTTTGTCAGAAGGCAGGATTGATAAAACTTGGTCATATTGCCTTAGATAGCACCAAGGTTAAGGCCAACGCCTCTCGGCATAAGGCAATGAGCTATGGCCGAATGAAACAAGAAGAGAAACGTCTGCAGCAGGAAATTGACCAATTGTTAAGTTCGGCTGAATCCATTGATGAGCAAGAAGACCAGCGATATGGCGCCGAGCGTCGTGGTGATGAATTGCCTGATGAGTTAGCCCGGCGGAAGGAACGTCTGGCACGCATTCAGGAGGCCAAGAAGGCATTGGAAGCAGAGGCTAAGGCCGTTGCACAACAAGCCCAAACTCGTCCGGGCGTCCGTCAAGGCTCGGCCGTAGTCCCGAAGCAACGTGAAGGAGAAGATGCAAAAAACCAGGACAAACCTGAAGGTGGCAGAAAAGCAAAGTCTGTCCCAGATGTTCCTGCGGACAATAAGCAATACAATTTTACCGACCCGCAGTCCAGGATAATGAAGGTTTCCAACAAAGGTTGGGACCAGTGTGTCAGCGCTCAGGCGGCGGTGGATAGTAGCAACCAGATTATAGTAGCCTGCGATGTTACCGACCAGGCAAATGACAAGCAGCAGTTTGAGCCGATGTTAGAAAAAGCCCAGGAGAATGTGGGAAAAGATAGGAATATCAAAGCTGCCTCCGCAGACAGCAGTTACTATAGCGAATCGAACGTCGAATATGCACAAGAGGAAAAGATAGATGCGTATATTGCCACCGGCAAGATCAAGCACACCGATGCGGTGCCGGTATGTCCCTGTGGCCGGATGCCAAAGAACTTAACCGCCAAGCAGAAGATGGCCAGAAAGCTTCGTACCAAGAAGGGGCGAGAGACTTATTCTAAGCGAAAGAGTATAGTAGAGCCGGTGTTTGGCCAGATCAAAAAGGTCAGAGGATTTATCCAGTTCTCGCTGCGAGGTCTTGCGAAGATGCGTGGCGAGTGGGCGATTGTTTGCCTGACGCATAATCTGTTGAAGTTGTTCAGGGTTCGGTATGCTATTGCGGCATAATAATGTGACGGATATTGCTGTTTGATAGGGGGTAAGCAGGTTGATGATGAGAAAATCTTTTGTCGGGTTGAGCCTGCCGAGGATTTTTCAACCGACAATCAAGCCTTGAAGGCTAAAAGGGACGGAAAACTGCTATTCGAAAGGCTTACTCGGACAAACTCCTAGATTGAAATAGCCACAGCAAAGCAGTAGCGGATTGTGGAATCATCATTATCTTTTGGTCAGAGAGGTATTTTTTCATTGTTTCAATTACCCCCTCAACACCACCATAGTAATAGATTTGGTATCTTGCGAAGACAGAAAGTAATCTCGGGTATTCTTTCAACTTTTGCAATATCGTGGTGGTTTCCTCGATGTCATTGAAGCTTAACATGGCAATTACATTGTACGCTGACATATCGGTCAAAGTTCTAATCTGTCCTTGCTTTAAGCTGTGTTGATACCC
>JAPLHH010000160.1 GCA_026389735.1 Chloroflexota bacterium
GAAACCAATGAGAACGAAATTTGCCATTGAAACCAAAGAGCTAACCAAGAAATACGGTGACCTCATTGCTGTAGATAAACTGAACCTCACAATAGATTACGGTGAGGTATTTGGGCTGCTTGGCCCGAACGGTGCCGGCAAGACAACAATAATCTCCATGCTTTGCACCATAATTAACCCATCTTCAGGCAACGCCACAGTAAACGGCTTCGATATATCGAGGCAGTCATCTAATGTCAGGCGCAGCATCGGCATCGTCTTTCAAGACCCAAGTATTGACGACCGTCTCACCGGCCGAGAAAACCTGCAGCTTCACGCCTGCCTTTACGATATACCGGCAGAACTAGCCAAAAAGCGCATTGCAGAAGTCCTGAACCTGGTGGAATTAGAAGATAGAGCTGATTCCGCTATGAAAACCTACTCGGGTGGGATGAGAAGACGATTGGAACTGGCCAGAGGTTTACTTCATCACCCCAGGGTGCTCTTTCTTGATGAGCCCACCCTGGGCCTGGACCCTCAAACCCGAGAGCACCTCTGGGCATACATCGAAAACCTGGCCCGAACAACTGAAATCACTATTATCCTCACCACCCATTATATGGAAGAAGCTGATCAGCTTTGCAATCGAGTTGCCATCATTGACTACGGTAAAATCAAAGTCGTTGACACCCCTGCCAATTTGAAGACAGCTTTGAAAGGCGATATCACAACCATTACCACAGCTCAACCAGAAAAACTCGCCACCAGACTAACCGAACTAAAATTAACCCCTCACATAGACTCATCAAGAGATACCATAAGATTGGCTGTCGCAAATGCAGAAAAGCTCATACCCAGATTAATTAAAATCGCTGCCGAGATTGGGGTAGAAGTCAGTTCCGTATCTATCCACCATCCAACGCTAAATGATGTGTTCCTTTACTACACAGGTCGAGAGATAAGAGCAGAAGAAGCCGAGTCACCGCTCAGAAAGCACATGATGATGAGGAGGCGAACCAGATGAGCGAGCTTAGGAAAATCTATGGATTGTGGCGCCGGGAAATAATCAGATACTGGCGCGAAAAATCACGGATTATCTCTTCACTCATATTGCCTGTGCTCTGGCTAGTAGTTTTCGGCAGCGGCATGCGGGGCATGGAACTGTCCGGCACACAGAGTTATCAAACCTATATATTTCCAGGCATAATCGGGATGACCCTCCTCTTCACCTCTGTCTTTTCCGGCATTTCCGTAATTTGGGACAGAGAATTCGGTTTCTTCAAAGAGATTATGGTAGCGCCCGTCTCCCGCACCTCAATCGTCATCGGTAAAGCTCTGGGTAGTAGTACAAGCGCGCTCATCCAGGGCTCCATTTTGCTACCGCTTTCATTTCTGGTGGGTGTCCACCTGTCGCCGGTATCTTTCATAATACTGCTCCCCACTATGATTCTCATCTCAATCGGGCTGGTCTGTATCGGGCTGCTTATCGCCTCGATTATAACCAGCATGGAAGGCTTCAACTTCATTATGAGCCTGGTGATTATGCCCATGTTCTTCACCAGCGGCGCCCTCTTCCCCTTAACTTCGGCTCCAGACTGGCTGAGAGATTTCAGCTATGTAAACCCGCTGACTTACGGCGTCGATGTTCTGCGCTGGGGCACTTTCGGTGGGGCGGGTTCACTACTACCAATTTATGCCGAATTTCTTATACTGGCGCTATTTGCCACAGCTATGATTATAGCTTGCTCCTACACCTTCAATATTAAAAAGTGACATCTAATCACCAAAGTCACAATAATCTCCCTAATAACTGCTCCGATTATTCTCTGACCGCTTCCGCATGTTTCAAACATGATTCCGTCATATAGAAAGCCCATCGCAGTGTACAGCAAGGTTTAAATTTTTACCAAAACTTTACACAAGGATAAAACCGAGGCAACAATCCACTGCTACACTAAAAGTATACTGTAAAGGTTAACACAGGCCTTGGACACAGGGCCCTAACACGGCCTGGGTTAGCTTCCAGTCAAAAAGAAAGGAGGTTACACAGAAATGAAAAGAATCCAGAAGATTGTTCTTGCCACCGTATTAGTGGCCGTGATGCTCATCGCAAGCATGCCAGTTATAGCACTGGCTCAAGATGACGAAGCCCATGGACCTCCAGGTGCTCTACTGACACACGCCGCCGAAATCCTGAATATCGACCAGGAAGAGCTTGAGAATGCCCTCAAGCAAGCTCAAACGGGATTGCGGGAGGAAGCTTTCGAAAACAGAATCGAGGAAATGATAGATGAGGGCACATTGACCCAGGAGCAGGCAAACGAGCTTAAGGCATGGATGGAAGCAAAGCCGGACGTCCCAATGGTTCCTCCAAGACAACTTAAGGAGGCGCTAGACAAAGGCATCATAACTCAAGAGCAAGTAGACCAACTTAAGACATGGATGGAGTCAAAGCCAGACATCCCGGGGATTGCGCCAACGATGGGTGAGCGGCTTGTAGAAGAAGGCGCAATCACACAGCAGCAGGCAGACGAGTGCAAAGCCTGGATGGATGCAAGACCGGCAGATATACCAAATGTTGGCCCCAGACAACTTGAGCAGTTGCTGGATGAGGGCAAGCTAACTCAAGCGCAGGCAGATGCGTACAAGGCATGGCTAGAATCAAAGCCGGATATGCCGAAAATCCGACCAGAACTACGCCAGAATGGGGCAACTAAGCTTCAAGAACAACACGATGCCCTGACAACACGTGTCGCCGAAATTCTTAACATCAACAAGGAAGACCTTGAAAATGCCTTCAAGCAGTCCCAAAGTGAATTGCATGAGAAATCTTTGGATACCAGACTTAAGGAGCTGATAAATCAGGGCGCATGGACCCAGCAGCAGGCTGACGCATTCAAATCCTGGCTAAAAGCCAAGCCAGACGTTCCAAGAATTGGACCAATGGGGCCAGGGGGGCAATGGGAACCAATGGGACCAGGGAGACCATGCGGACCAATGGGGCCAGAGGAATGAGAGCACGGCAACGCTCAGCATTGCGCAAATAGGTTAAGTGTACAAAGATGGCAAGCCAGGCTATGCCCTGGCTTGCCATCTTCCACAGCATAGGCGCAGATAGCCTCTTTGAGATATAATAAGAAAAGGAGAATGCCACTTGTCACCCTGAGCGACAGCGAAGGGTCTCCAGATTCTTCGCTCCGCTCAGAATGACAGGCGTAATTCATAAACAATCAGAAAAAGACAAGCTCCCCAAATATAATTAACGGGATTAAATTATGACAACCATACTTGTTGTTGACGATGAGCCCAACATTGTAGAACTCGCTAAGCTCTACCTTGAACAAGAAGGATACCGCATAGAAAGAGTTGGTAACGGCAGTGATGCCCTGTTAAAACTGAACTCGGCTAAGCCATCGCTCATCATCCTCGATTTGATGCTACCTGACATAGATGGCTTTGAGGTATGCCGGCAGATACGCAAGAAAAGCGACGTCCCCATCCTGATGCTTACCGCCCGAAAAGAAGACGTGGACAAAATAGTCGGGCTTGAGCTGGGAGCTGATGATTACCTGACAAAACCGTTCAATCCAAGAGAGCTGGTAGCCAGGGTCAAGGCTATTCTGCGTCGTTACCAATCCGGACTCAGGCCTGGTCAGGCTATAGAAGTGGGCAACCTGCGAATTGACCCTGCCCGTCATGAGGCGACTGTAGATGGCCAACCGCTTAGGCTACGGACTAAGGAGTTTGACCTGCTGGCAACCTTGGCTCAAAACCTGGGAGTCGTCCTGACCAGAGACCGCCTCCTGGAGATGGTTTGGGAAACTGATTACTACGGCGAAACGCGAACCGTCGACATCCATATCAACCACCTCCGGGACAAATTAAGCGGAGCAAACGCCTCGATAGAAACAGTCCGAGGTATAGGCTACAAGATGACATTGAAATCACGAACACCAAGCGGCTGAGAACAGAGTTTATAGTCATAGAAAAAGCCGCTCTATAAAATAGAGGTTTAGATGAGCCTGCGTACACGCCTTATTCTCAGCTACATTTTAATAATAGTCTTATGTCTGAGCATAGTCGCCGTTTCCTTGGTAGTTTTGCTCGGTGACCAGCTCAACAGGCTAACAATGGCACACCTGGCCGACACTGCACTGCCCATCTACATCCAGTTTAGAGCAGCAGCCAGAGGCCAGGTTTCCCTGAACCAAGCATGGACCAATCTGCAGGAGATGTCACGGGAAACCGGCACGTACATCTTTTTACTGGACGCCCAAGATGTCATTATCAGACAGGCAATCCCCGCGGAGAGTTCCTGGATACCCCCCTCAAAGCTGGAAATCGAAAAGCCGCCCCTCGGCAGACCAGCGCCTTATGTCGGAAACTATATCGCACCTGGCGGAGAAAGATTTATATTCGTCGCCCACCCCCTCATCGGATTGTTCAGACCCCCAGACCCTTCCACCCCCCCAGAAACTCTGGTTCTGGCCATACCTCGCCAGCAGGCTTTAGCCGTCTGGGCTGACTTTGCTAAACCTTTCCTCTGGGCAGGGCTAGTCGCCTTAGCCGTCTCCATACTTATAGCCGTTCTCCTGGCTCGCTCCGTGTATGTCCCTATCCGACGCGTGACAAATGCCGCCGAAGAAATAGCCCGCGGTAACTATGACCAGGAGGTCCCAGTGGCCGGCCCTAAAGAGGTCAAAGGCCTCGCCGCAAGCTTCAACCAGATGGCAAAGCAGGTAAAACGCTCGCAGCAAATGCTGCGCGACTTCGTAGCCGATGCCTCCCACGAGTTAAGAAGCCCGCTCACCTCCATCAAGGGATTTGCCCAGGCTATAGTCGATGGAACTGCCAAAAATAAAGCAGCCCAGCTTAAAGCCGCTAGAGTCATCGAGGACGAGTCCAAACGCATGATGCGGCTTGTAGAGGAACTGCTCGAGTTTTCCAGGCTTGAATCAGGCCAGGTCAAGATGGTTAAGGAGTCCGTAGATTTGAAGGACCTTCTGCAGCAGTGCCATGAGATTTTCCTAATGCAGGCAAAAGAAAAAAACATACAACTGAGAACAGAAATAGAGCCCCTGCCGTCTGTCACCGGCGATATCGACCGCTTGGAGCAGGTCTTCAATAACCTGCTCGACAATGCCTTGAAACACACGCCTTCCGGAGGCAAGGTAGGCATCGTCGCCCGGCAACTACACCCTAACTTCGTCGAAATCGCCGTAACTGATACCGGCCCAGGCATTCCCGGCGAGCAGTTGCGACATGTTTTTGAGCGCTTCTACCGGGCTGACCCTTCAGCAGGCAAAGCTGGCGCTGGCCTGGGCTTAGCCATTGCCAGACAGATAGTCCTGGCTCACGGGGGAGACATCATGGCCAAAAGCACCCTGGGCCAGGGAACCGAATTCCTGGTCAGATTGCCCGTCAATCCCACTATTTGAGGGTGTTTATTGTCATTACGAGTAGAACCAGAACATGTAGCTGTGGGGCTTTAGCCCCACCAGGGTAAAGGTGGATGGGCGACCCTAAAGGGTCGCCACTACATTAGCTGAACCAGACCGACCTCTTCGGTTTAACCCTGTCTATTAAGCTCCTCATAGCTAGGACACAATCCCCGCAACACACATTCGTTACAACGCGGCCGCTGGGCTTTACATATCTTTCTGCCATGCTCTATCAGCAACACATGGAACTGATACACATCCTGAGGCGGCACAAGGCCCTCAAGCAGCTTGTGTGCTTTCTCCGCGGAAATCTTAGAATCAATCAGCCCCAGTCTTTTAGCCACACGGAAAACATGTGTATCCACTGGCAAAGCTGGCATCCCCAGCGAGAAAAGTAACACACAGCTAGCTGTTTTCATGCCCACACCGGGCAATTGTCTCATCCAGTCCCTAGCTTCATCTACAGGCAGCTTCTTCAAGAAGCCCAGTTCGAACCCATCCTGTCTTCGCCGTATTTCCTCCAGCGCCTGCTTGATGTACCTGGCTTTAACTTCCCCTAGACCGCCAGCTTTAATAGAATGAGAAATCTCACCAACGCTGGCATTAGCCATATCTTCCCAACCGCCAAAAGAAGCCAAAAGCTGCTCAAAAGCTCGTCTGGAGTTTCTGTCCGATGTGTTCTGGGAAAGAATCGTCTGTACCAGCACCGGTATCGGACTCTGCCGCCGTTGCCATTTACGCTTCCCATACTCCTCACTCAGCAACCTGAGAATTAGTTCAACGCTCACGCTAACCACCTCGAAAATATTATACATCACACACGTAGGGGCATATCTTCAGCTCTGCCCTCCGCTTTATCAACCACTTTAGGGGCGAGGCTAAAGCCTCGCCCCTACATACCCCCCTACCCCACACATGTAGCTGCGACCCTTTAGGGTCGCAAAGGTATCACCGTAGGCAATAGTGGGACATAACAATCCATTTGGTGTTATAATTATCTCACATTAAAACATGGTAGGAGTGACTAATGGATGAACTCAAGGTCTTCACCGGCAATGCCCACCCAACGCTGGCCAAAGCGATATGCGAATACCTCGACATATCCCTAGGCAAAGCTGAGGTCTTCGAATTCACTAATGAAAACATCTTCGTCCGCGTTCTGGAAAATGTCCGCGAACGAGACGTCTTCGTCATCCAACCGTTATCTACCCCGGTCAACAAAAATCTGGTAGAGCTCCTTATCATGATCGATGCCTTCAAGCGAGCCTCTGCCGGTAGAATCACCGCCGTCATCCCTTACTATGCCTACGGCCGCACCGACAAAAAAGACCAGCCTCGAGTACCCATCACCGCCAGGTTAATAGCTGACCTGCTCACCACCGCCGGCGCCAATCGCCTCTTAACCATGGACCTTCATGCAGCCCAAATTCAGGGCTTTTTCAACATACCGGTTGACGAACTCACCGCTCTCTTCATCCTCAGCGACTACTGGAAAGGGAAAGCACTGGATAACCTGGTAGTAGTGGCCACCGATATCGGCATATCCGCACATGCCCGTGATATGGCAGCTAAGCTTAACTCCCCACTGGCTATCATCGAAAAGAGGCGGATAGGCAATATCGACACCACCGAAACCCTCAACATCATCGGCGAAGTCGAAGGTATGCGCGCCTTAACTATTGATGATGAAATCGATACCGCCGGCTCCCTTATCGGCGTCGTCAACACCCTTCTGGAACACGGCGCCACCGAAGTCTACGCCTGCTGCACCCACCCCATATTCTCCGGACCAGCTATAGAGCGAATAGCCAAATCACCACTTAAAGAAGTTGTCGTCACTGACACCATTCCCGTCGACAAAAAGAAGAGACTGGACAAAATCACTGTCCTGCCTATAGCTCCGCTTCTCGGCGAAGCCATACGCCGCATCCATACCGGCCTCTCTATAGGCGCCATGTTCGAGTAAAAAGCAATGCTTAAGTGGCTAGGTAGCCTCGTTGATTCCAACGAAAAGGAACTGAAGCGTCTTGAGCCTATTGTAGACGAGATAAACTCGCTGGAGCCAGATTTCCAGAAGCTCAGCGATGCTGAACTTCGCGCCAAGACCGAAGAGTTCGAAGCTCGGCTGAAAAACGGCGAGACGCTGGATGACCTTTTGCCCCAAGCCTTCGCCGCCGCCAGAGAAGCCGCCAGGCGCACCATAGGCGAGCGCCACTTCGATGTCCAGCTTATGGGCGACATCGTCCTCCACCAGGGCAAAATCGCCGAGATGAGGACCGGCGAGGGCAAAACCCTGGTCGCCACCTTACCGCTATATCTGAATGCACTCACCGGCGATGGCTGCCATCTAGTTACCGTTAACGATTATCTGGCACGGCGAGATGCCTACTGGATGGGCCCCATATATCACGCGCTTGGCTTAACGGTCGGCAGTATCTACCCAACGCAAGGTCCCACTGGCCAGCTACCCGCCCTACTTTATGACCCTGATTACACGGATGAAAAAGACACCCGCTGGCCCCATTTCCGGCCTGTCACCCGCCGCCAGGCCTACGAGGCTGACATAACTTATGGCACTAATAATGAATTTGGCTTCGACTACCTCAGAGACAACATGGCTATAGACCTGTCTCAATGCGTCCAGCGCACGCTCAACTACGCCATCGTCGACGAGGTAGATAATATACTCATCGACGAAGCCCGGACCCCGCTTATTATCAGCGGCACTGGCGAAGAAGCCACTCA
>JAPLHH010000258.1 GCA_026389735.1 Chloroflexota bacterium
AGCTATTGTACTCTTACCGCCAGTTTTCCACAATAACTTGGCGATGCGTGCCAATCTTGGTGCTTGGCAAAGGAGATTAAGGAGTTCGGGAAGCAGGTGTTTGTGAAATACTACAACCACCACCGTTACCATGAAGCCCTAGGCAGTGTTATCCCAGCAAAATACTGACTCAGCTTGACAACGCTAAGTCAACAACTTAAAATATTCATTGGCAAGTTGTGCTACAAGTGCTGGCGAGGTATAATCCGTAAGCTGCATATTATATTTTCAAGGAAGTTGGTATGAGACCGCTTCAAACCGATTTATCCATATATAGCAAATTTAATTTTGAGAGGCCACCTTTAGGTATCAAGTTCCTATTCCACAAACCAGAAGGAATAGAGCAGCTAGATAAAAGTCTGGCTTTGTGTGAAATGATTAGAGAAGCACATCAAAGAGGAACGCCGTTTTATATGAGTAAAGACAATGAGAATTGTTTCGGGCTAATACCATTGGGAATGAAGTTTCCAATAGAGAGTGTTATGACCTACGCAGAAGCCGGCGAAGTGGGACCTAAATTCGAAATCTACCAGGAGCCACGCGCTAACAGAAGAATCTATGATCGCATTCCGAGATTGGCGGAAGGTAGTGTTAACTATGTCGCCTTCTCCCCATTAGACAAATTAACATTCGATCCAGACCTCTTAATTCTTACCACCACTATCAGCCAAGCAGAAATCGTGCTGAGGGCTATGAGCCATTCGACCGGGGAGATTTGGGCCCCCAAAACGACACCTGTATTGGCATGTGCCTGGCTTTTCGTCTATCCATATAAAAGCGGCAAAGTGAATTACATGGTTACCGGGTTGGGCTATGGTATGAAAAATAGAAAAGTATTACCGGAAGGGCTGATGCTTATATCTATTCCATGGGATTGGATACCCACTATAACGCAGAACCTACAGGAAATGGATTGGGTTCCCGGGCCATTTAAAGATACTTATGAAGAGTTTCTCGCACGAGCTGAAAGAATAGGGGGCGAAGTCGTCAAAGAGTCTCAGAATTTCTAAAACAGATTCACTGAAGTATCGTAGCCGATATCATAATGAAGAGGAGGTGAAGATGTAAGACTTTATGATAACAAGATCTAAAACCATCCTAGAAATTCTGGAAAGGAGAAGCAAGTGAGAAAAAGGTTATTGTTAATCCTGTTATCATTGTTGTTAGTCGTCAGCTTGGTGGCTATCAGCTGTGGAGGAGCAGGACCAACCACGCCAACCACGCCAACCCCACCGCCGCCAGAAGTACAGACTTTGCGGATTGGTTTTATTACTGGTTTGACGGGCTGGGCTTCAGTTGGTACTGTCCACCAAGTGCACGGAGCAACAGTAGCAGTGGAAATGCTGAATGAGAGAGGCGGTCTGACTATTAATGGGCAGAAATACGAGATTGAACTTGTCGTTGAGGACGACAAGTCTACCACCGATGGCTCCGTGGCTGCAACTAATAAGCTGATCTATGACGAGAACATTAAGTTCATCGGTGGATATCCATTGTGGTTCGCTGCGGCAAGCAAAGATATATGTGAGCCGGAAAAGATACTCCGCGCCATAGTCTGGACTTGTCTTACGCCTGGAGAAATAGGCCCGGACACACCATATACATTCCTTTGTGCTAGTGCTACCCTCGAACAGGCTGTGGCTGTTCTAGACTATATCGTGCAGGCACATCCGGAGGTAAAAACCCTTGCCTGCGTTGCCCCAGATGACGGCGCTATACAATATATTTGGCCAGAGGTTATGAGTATGCTTGAAGCGCGTGGGCTTTCGAGGGCAGGTGACCTCATTGTTTATCCTAATGACATGGTTGACCCTAGCCCTATAGCGGCAAAACTGGTAGCTCGCGAGGCGGATGCCATACTGCACGTGAACGGATGGGCACCTCACGCGGGTGGTATCCTTAAGGCGGTGCGAGAGCTGGGTGACGAAAGGTTCTATTTCGGTGCCGTGCCTTGCTCTGCCGCCGAGGTCTTGGCCATTTGTGGCGAGGCAGCAGCAACGAATTTCTCCTGTGTAAATCCTATGCTAGGGGTTTCCGGCAATCCACCTCTTCTGGAGGAAGTAGGAGCGAGGCTCGCAAGCGAATATGGGGGGGACCTAAATCTGCTGGCTCTTAACGGTTTCGATTGCGTGTGGGTCATGGCACAGGCCATTGAAGCGGCACAAAGCCTTGACACGACTGCAGTAAGGGACGCGTGGGAGCAGATGGACC
This sequence comes from Chloroflexota bacterium, assembly GCA_026389735.1. The sequence continues at coordinate 2,251 of JAPLHH010000258.1, forward strand.
CCATTGAAACTGTATACGGAACGGGACATCTGGGCGGAGCAAAAACCTACGGAATCATGCACGCCGTTGCCAAGCCCGTTGCGTTACAGCTTCTCGACAATGGCGAAGTGAAGTTCGGTGCATGGATGGAGGTTCATCTCCCATAGGTGAGTTGTGCATGCCACGAAAACCGGGGGAGAGCTATTAACCCTCCCCCGGTTTTCGGATAGGCGATGTGAGGAATTAAGAGATAAGCACCAGTGGAACTGACAACAACTACGTTGATAAATATGTTGGTTCTGTCATCAATGTATATATTGGTGGCGCTGGGTTTTGCCTTTCTCTTTAGCATCATGGGTATCCTGAATTTTGCCCATGGTGCCATATACATGGTCGGCGGTTATATCTGCTACCAATTTGCCGTGGAATATGGTTTGAATCAGTGGCTATCGCTGCTGCTGTCAGTGTTAATAGTAGCTTCATTAGGACTATTCTTGGAGAAGTTCTGTTTCCGCCCCTTTTTCGGTGATTTAAACCGTACCATAGTTGTATGCATAGGCATTATTGTAGTTCTGGAGACTACGGTCAATATACTAGTAGGGACTTCTACAAGGTCGCTACCCGCCTTTGTCCCAGGCATTCTCAGGGCTGGTGCTATCTCGCTTAGCGCAGAGAGACTGGTAACTTTCCTTATTGGTGGTACCCTTCTAGCGGCAATCATCTGGTTTATAAGAAGGACTAAACAAGGGCAGCAAATGCAGGCTGTTTCTCAAAACTTCGAGGGAGCTGCCTTGCAGGGGATTGATGTCCACCGTATTTCTGCCCTCGCCTGTGTCATGGCCTGCGGCTTGGCAACGGTGGCAGGGTGCCTAATGGGTGCTTTTTTGAGCTTGACCCCCTTTATGGGGGATTACATGCTAGTAAAAGCACTTGAGCTTGTTATCTTAGGTGGTATAGGAAGCATGGGTGGTATATTTTTTGCCGGGCTCATTATCGGTAGCCTAGACGCCACTTTGCCCCTGTTTATTAGCGGGGCTGCTAGTCAAGCAATTGCTCTTGGCATAATCGTAACTCTTCTGCTGTTCCGACCACAGGGGTTCTTTGGCCGTGAGGCGGTATAAGAAAGATGCATAGATATGATTGAGAAGCGTCTTTCTATAAGGGATGGGAGGAGACTGGTCAAGCCCTCTGCCTATGGAGGGCTGGTTATCATCCTATCCTTACTTCCGTTATTCATTAAGTCGCCCTATTGGATTCACATTTTTATCATAACTTTCGTATACATCATAGCCACTGTTAGCCTGCGTGTGATAAGTATTTCGGGTCAGTTCCCCCTCGCTCATGCCGCTTTCATGGGCATTGGGGCTTACGCTTCCGCTGTAGTATCAAAAGAGTTGGGCTGGACTCCCTGGCTCACCATCCCTCTGGGAGCAGTGGTGGCGATGGCCATTGGGATTTTTATAGGTTACCCATTCGCCAGACTGAGGGCGCTGTACTATGCTATGGTGAGCCTTTTCTTTGGGGTAGGAGTATTGCAGGTGTTTTCTGTGTTCCAAAGGTGGACCGGTGGTTATAGCGGCCTCATGAGTATACCGCATCTATTCCCCACTGCTACCTCCAAGCTGCCTTACTACTATTTCTTTCTAGGGTTAACCTCAATCTGCCTTTTAGCCCTTTACAGGTTCGAGTTCTGCCGCATTGGCGTAAGTCTGAAGGCTATCGCCCAATCATACCTGGTAGCATCCAGTGTTGGTATAAATGAAGCCCGGTATAGAGTTCTGGCCCTGGCTGTAGGCTGCTTCTTTGTTGGCCTAGCTGGCGCTGCCTACGCTCATTATAATTTGACGCTGTCATACACTAGCTTTGACATGCTAGCAACCCTGTGGCTCTTTATGTATACGCTAATAGGTGGGATAGGAAGCTTTGCCGGACCTATTGTCGGAACCGCTGTTCTATTTATAATTCCAGAGCTTTTCCGTGGACTGAGAGAGTTTTTGCCGTACCTTTCTGCTGCCATACTGTTTATAGTGGTCTTTGTAATGCCCCAAGGCCTTGTTGGTTTACCTCAGCTAGTCAGGTCATGGTTTATAGAACTTCGTAAAAGGGTTACTCATGCTTCTTGAAATCAGCGGACTAACAAAGTATTTTGGCGGTTTGGCGGCTGTTTCCCAACTTGACATGTGTGTCAACGAAGGAGAGATAGTTGGCTTAATCGGTCCCAACGGCGCCGGAAAAACAACTGTCTTTAATTTGATAACCGGAGTATTCCCACCGACCAAAGGGCGAATGATTTTTGATGGAACAGATATAATTGGCAGAAAACCACATGTGATTGCCGTGCTGGGAATAGGTCGGACTTTTCAGCTAAACCCTCTTTTTGCTGATTTTACCGTCCTAGAAAATGTAAAAGCATCATTTCATCTTCGCCCAAGGTCAAACTTGCTAGATACTTATTTTAATACTTCTACCTACCGCCGTAACGAAGCGTATATCTTAGACCAGTCCCTGGAAATCTTACAGTTGGTGGGACTGGATAAAGTTAAGGATGAGCTGGCTAAGAATCTACCTCACGGGTATCAAAAGATGCTGGGCATTGCTAGAGCCTTGGCGGTTAAGCCGAAATTGCTGTTACTCGATGAGCCAATAGCCGGGATGAACCCAGATGAAATCGAGTTTACTATAACAGCCATTAAAAAAACACGGCGGCAAGGGGTGACTATCGTGTTGGTGGAGCACAACATGCGGATTATGGACTTATGTGACCGGGTTGTAGTTATTAACTTTGGACAAAAAATTACTGAAGGCTTGCCCGAAGAGGTGAGGGAGAACAAAGAGGTAATTCGAGCTTACTTTGGTGGTGAATATGTTGCTTAGGATGAAACACGTAACGGCGCACTATGGAAAATCCATGGCATTAGATAACGTTTCGCTAGAAGTTGCCGAAGGGTCCGTGGTTAGTATTATTGGTGCTAATGGAGCCGGTAAAAGCACTATTTTGTGGGTTATATCCGGGCTGAAACCATTAACATCAGGAGAGGTGTGGTTTGGGGATAAAAGGATAGATGGTATGGAAACTACTGAAATTGTGAAACTGGGTATCGTACAAGTTCCCGAAGGTCGGAAACTTTTTCCTTATCTTACTGTTCTGAGCAATCTCAAACTTGGCGCCAGTTTACGCAAAGATAAGGCTGGTATAAACAAGGACATGGACGAGGTCTTTGAGCGCTTCCCTATATTATGGGAGAGACGCAATCAACAGGCCGGGACATTAAGCGGGGGTGAGCAGCAGATGTTAGCCATTGCTCGCGGCTTAATGGCCAAACCAAGGCTGTTCTTAATGGATGAGTCTTCATTGGGATTGGCACCTATAGTGGTTGATGAACTGGCTAAGGTGATTAAGGATATTAATCGAAGGGGAGTTAGCGTTCTTTTGGTAGAACAAAATGTTCCCTTAGCCCTCAGGGTAGCCAATAGGGGTTATGCACTACAGGTTGGCAGAGTCGTTCTTGAAGGTGACATCGACGAATTTAAGTCTACTTCGACTGTCAGGAGAGCATACTTAGGAGGATAAACAGCTATCAGATTCCCGAAGGAGTGATAAAGATAACTTAGTTTGGGTAGATTATTCACCCCCTAAAGTGTCCGGTTTCAATGGTTCACGCTAGTTTTATACTTTCGCAATCTCCTTAAGGATGGGCATCAAATATCTTTTCAAGGCTTCAGGATTCTCGCACAATGATAAGTGCCCTATTCCCTTCATCTCGGTAAACTTCGCCCCTTTGATCAGTTCTGCCAACTGTTTGGTGTCTTCGGGTGAGACTGCGGGATCGTATTCCCCTGTGAGAAGATACACAGGAACACGGGAAGTATCAATTTGGTGCGCCTTGCCGGTTAGGTCATGATCTTTAAAGTAGTAATGGAAGTCTCCCTTTAAAACAGGAGGTCCACTCTGACCGAATCCCCACATAGTCTCACGCTTGTATCTCTCAGGACTATTGGGTGCCATCATTGACCACATAGCCGCAGCTTTATAATTATTACTTATCCGCGGATGATCCCAATAGTCCAGCGGAACTTCTTCGTTGCGCAGTACTGATTCAAGCCCTATCACTGCTCTGAACTCATCAGGGTGTTCAAGTGCCAAGTAAGGAGCCAAGCAACCCCCCATACAACCGCCAATGAAGACCGGTCTCTCGAGTCCCAAAGCACGGCTAAACTCTACCAGAAAATCTATGAAGAAACTCCGGGTTAATCTGTACTCTTCTTTCCACCACTCAACTGACCCCGGTGGCAGAGACTTGCCGTGATAGGGAAGATCAGGAACAACGACCCTATATCTTGAGGTAATTTCATCATCGTTGAGGATGTGGCGCCACTGTTGACCGTCAGAACCTGCGCTATGCTGGCAAAGAAGCGGGATGCCGTCTCCACTTTCCTCAAAATACACTCGATACTCGATATTTTGAACCTCAATGTAAATGTAGTGGCCGCTTGCACGATCGAATCTTGCCACTATGAGCCTCCCCTACTTAATAGTTATACTTACCTATTTATTTTGTAGTTGCCTCATAACATCCAGCATTCGGTTCATTGCCCAAGAGTAGGCGAATGCAACCTCAAGATTGCCCATAATTTGCAGATTTCCGCGAATCATTCCAGCATTCAAACCAGTAAAGAAAGGAGGAGGTGAAGGTTGCAGGAGCTTATCCCACGACTTGGCTGTTGCCTTTATTGAGAAGCTCCAATGTTCATTGGAAGGGGGATTAAGTTTTATTTCTGTTACTACACCATCGCGTATCTTGACAACGCACCGGGAGTCATCCACTTCAAGGGGTACATCCTCTGACATGAATCTGGCAGCAAGCTTAAACTCCGCGTCATTATTCATAGCATTTCGAAACTGTTCTACCTTGCTTGAATCCAAAAAAACAATCGTCATTCTCTGTCCTCCACACTTCACTTCTGCATTTACTTAAGCCCAGGCCTTTTCCACTGGCCTAATAACCACTTATCACCTTTTTAGCATGTTGCCCCTTATTATTTATTAATCATTATGCTTTCGCAATCTCCTCAAGGATGGGCATCAGATATCCTTTGCACACCTCATAACGCTCTGTTACCGGGAAATGTCCCAGCTTTTTCATCTCTATAAACTTCGCACCTTTGATCTGACTTGCTGCCTGCCGGCCCATCTCGGGTGTGCTGGCAAAGTCATATTCTCCACAAAGGATATATACGGCAACCCGATTGGTATCTATTTG
>JAPLHH010000120.1 GCA_026389735.1 Chloroflexota bacterium
GAAAGCAAAACGCTCGCCTAACTCGCTGTAGAATATCTTTGCTGCTGATGCATCCATCAGGGCCATCTCGTTCCTGTTTTGCAAGTCAGCTATTCGGTATGCGATGGCGCGGGCTGCTTGCAGTTCACAGGCTAGCTGTGCCACTCGGTTGCGTATTAATGGGTCTCTGGCTAAAGGTTGACCGTTCCGCTTGGTCTCATTGCAATATTTCACTAGCCCTTCCAACTCGTGGAACATGGCCATGATTTCTGACATTCCCGACCTCTCGAAACCGGCGAGGAGATTGACCACCGCCCAGCCTTCGTTTTCCTGGCCGACGATGTTTTTAGCCGGCACATGAACATCATCAAAATAAACCTCATCGAACGGGGCACCGCCATCCATGTATGGAATGGGCCTTACCGTTATTCCGGGCGTTTTCATGTCGAGCAAGATGAAAGTGATGTTGTGGTGTTTCCGAGCAGCTGGGTCGGTCTTGAATACTCCAAAGCCCCAATCAGCCCGGTGAGCACCCGTATTCCAGGTCTTCTGACCATTTATAACGTATTCATCGCCCTTTTTTATCGCGGTGGTGGCCAGAGTGGCCAAGTCTGAGCCTGCATTGGGCTCGCTCCATAGCTCGCACCACATAACCTTTCCTTGCGCAATTGGCGGCAGAAATTCTTTCTTTATTGCGTCGCTTGCGGCCTGTAAAAGAGTAGGGGCGAGCATTTGCACTCCAAAGATGTCAACCCCAGGAATTCCGTGGTATCCTCTCGCCTCGGCGAAGAGGACTCTGTCCATCATGGTTCCATTGCCGCCGTATTCAGGAGGCCAAGCTAAGGCAAGCCATCCCTTTTTAGCGAATTCCTTGGCGCAGTAAAGGTGGAATTCCCAGCATTAGTCAATCGCATAGGTAGCCTCAAATCCTACAAAACTTGGTGGTCTTTTTTTCTCAAGCTCCTTACAGACCTCGAAAAACTCCTTTCTGTGTGCTTTCTGTTCCTCTGTTAGCTCAAAATCCATCTGTACCTCCTTGTGATTTTAAATTCCTATGGTAGTGCCGCTGACAAGAGCTGGTGTAAAGTCATCCAGCACTAGTCAAGCGCCAGCTTAGGTTGCTACTTTATCACAATTGCGTTGCCTACTCTCAAGCTGCAGTAGATTCCTGACAACTTTCACGCATAGAACTGTACCAAATTGTTTAGGAAAAACCCTCCGTAGGCTGAATCCTATTTTTATGCCCGCTTATTAATAATAAACAGAATTCCTGATTTGGAAAGCCTTGAATATCTTGGCCAGTCTAAGCTAAACGGTGCTGGATGTCTTCAATTCGGTAATGCAGGATGCCAGCTGGTGCCTTGACCTCAACATTTTGCCCTTTCGTCTGCCCTAACAATGCTTGACCCATAGGTGAGGCAACAGAGATCTTGCCTTCTATTGGGTTAGCTTCACTAGCATCAACTAATGTGTAGCTTGCCTGTTCACCTGAAGCTAGATCCCGGAGCACTACTGTATCACCAAAAGTTATTTCTCGACCTCTGGTCTGTTGTTCATCCACTAATGTTGCCATTTTTAAAGCTGATTCCAGTTTTCTAATGCGTGCCTCCACCTGGCCTTGGTACTCTCTGGCTGCCTCTAGAGGTGCATTCTCGCGAAAATCCTTGTCAGACGCTGCTTTCTGGAGTTCTTCAGCTATGCGAGGCCGCGCGTTTTTGAGGGTGGTAAGCTCGGCTTTTAAATCCGCATAACCTTGGCTGGTCAGTAATACCTTTCTGTGGGAACGTCGCTTTAAAAGTGAGGCTGATTTTGGTGGAGTCTTCTTGCTCTTTAGGTAGACAGCCAAGTTTGTCCTTGTCAAGCCCTGCTTGTGAGCATAAGCAAGGAAGGTTTTGATTATCCCTAGTTTTTTAACTACTTCAGTGGTTGACGAAGTGATCTGTTCAGCATAATTGGCGACTTCGGGGATGGTGAGCCCGACTAGCGGGCGTTTTTCTCCGTACCAACGTACAAATTTGTATACTTCTTGCTGGGCTCTTAGCCTTTCCTCTGAGGGCAACGTTAGGAGAAACTGAGTGGCAATCTGCCCTAAACTATAATTAGATGGAGCCGAATCAGGTGCGTTTTTTAAGGCCATCCCTTTGCTCTAATTCCGACTAATAATAGAACAGAGGGCGGGCTATGTCAAATACTGCTGAGATTGAGACTGTTGCGTATTTGCCTCTTATGTTATAGCGTAGCCGATAAGCTTATAGGCTAGTTTGGCTGCTAGGAAAGCGCAAGAAGCATGGCCCTCCTTAGGACACAGTTCTACTACATCAAAACCAATAACGCGTTTATGCAAAGTTACCGATCTTAGTAAATTCATAACTTCATGCCATTGCATGCCACCTGGTTCGGGAGTGCCTACTGCTGGCACAATCGAAGGGTCAAAGACGTCCAAATCAATAGATACATAAACGTTGTCACTCAGTGAAGCTGTTATGTCCTCCGGCGAAGTTGGGTCTGAACTCGGCATGGCAAAGAAAGGGTGCATGTTGTTTTGGGTCAGAAACTGCTGTTCCTCCCAGCTTAGGCTGCGTATTCCAACTTGTACAATGGGACAAAGCTCAAGAATACGACGCATTACACAAGCATGACTATACTTAGTTCCTAAATATTCATCGCGTAGGTCAGCATGTGCATCTAGTTGTAACACACAAAGATCATGAAATTTTTCTTTTAGAGCTTGAACCATCCCTAGACTAAGAGAGTGTTCCCCACCAAACATAACCAAGAATTTCGCTTGCTTAGTCAGTTCTCCGGCTATGCGGTAAACTCGATCAATCATCTCCTCCGGGCTGTTCAATAAAGGTTGGACTTTGGGTAAAGTATGAATTCCAACCTTATATATCTCTCTATTGAGCTCAATGTCATATAATTCTAAATATTGTGAAGCATTAATGATAGCTTGTGGTCCTTCGCGGGTGCCACTGTGCCACTCGGTAGTGCTGTCATAGGGCACTGGCAAAATCACCACTTTAGCGGTTGGTAAGTCGGCGTAAGGGGACATCAGGCCAGCAAAGTTTTGTGGGGGAGAAAGTAGGTCTTCTATGTTTTGCATGTCTCAGACTGAGTGGAACTCGGGTATGTCAGTGGCTTCGGCAAGGTCTGCCATATTCCAGTCCCGATTGATCAGGCGACTTGATAATCTAGTTAATTGAAATTTATCTTTTAAGTCCTTAATGACCTGCTCGGCATTGAAATCCTTGCAGGAGAATACGTCAATATTGACATAACGGCGTTCGACGAAAGTATGAATGCTGATGTGGCTCTCGGCGATAAAGACGAATCCAGAGATTCCCCAGTCTTCAGGGCTAGAGCCGATGTACCTAAAAACAAGGGGAGAAGAAATCTTGGTCATTCCAATCTGTGCAGGATAGGAGTCTAGCAGTTGATAGAGAAATTGCTCATCCTGCATTAGTTTTGGATTGTCCCCGTAGCCATCAATAATCAGATGCATGATTCCCCCTAAAGCAAGATTCTTCTTAGCTCGAAAAGTGCCGATGTGACCGCTCTTTGCTTTACTTGTAATCGGTTGCCAGGATAGTTTCTAGCAAAACTCTGCCTGCGCTGCCCATCGTTGAGGCCAACAAAGATGGTACCAACTGGTTTACCCTCAATTTCCGTAGGCCCCATAACTCCAGTGAGACCAACACCGATAGATGTTCCCAGCTTTTCTCTAGTTATTGTTGCCATAGCCTCAGCTGCTTCGGCGCTAACGGTTCCATATCGAGATATAAGCTGCGGGTCAAAGCCAAAAGCTGTCCTAGCCTCATCAGTGTAGGCAACTAGGCCTCCCCTAAAGTATTTCGAGCTTCCCGGAACATTTGTGATTACACTGGCTAGAAAACCACCAGTGTAAGACTCCATGGTGGCTAGGCTCAGTCCTTTTGCTGTGAGCAAGGTTCCAACAATGCTCTCGAGACTATCAGAATCCACCCCCCAGATATAATCATTAAAAATCGCCCTAATGTCAGCTTCACGTTTGGCAATAAGCTCTTTCGCTTTATTTTCAGTGTCTGTCTTGGCTGTGATGCGCAGGTAAATGCCATCAATTTTAGCGTATGTGGCCAAAGTCGGATTTGTAGCGGAAAGAAAAGGACTTGCTCGTTCGTCCACCTCCGCTTCAGTTAGGCCGAAAATCTTAAGTGTTTTGGAAACAATCACCGTGCTGGCCACTTTTTGCTGTAATCTGGGCAGTATTTCTTTTGTCCACATTAATTGCATCTCGCGTGGTGGGCCAGGCATAGTTATGATTATTTGATTATCACGTTCTACCCACCAACCGGGCGCGGTACCTTGAGGATTCTGGATAATTTTTGCTGAGGGAATTACCGCCGCCTGCTTTATATTGCTTGGCGGCATTTCTATCTTGTAATATCTGAATAGCTCTTCGAATTTCTGGACTAGAGTGTTATCAATCGTAAGCTTCTCACCGAGGAACTCCGCTATAGCTTCGCGAGTTATATCATCTT
>JAPLHH010000213.1 GCA_026389735.1 Chloroflexota bacterium
CGACTTGAGCCAAGTCAGGAAGCAGGAAATCCAGCAGCGTATCATGAGCGGGGATATTGATATTATCATTGGAACTCATGCCCTTATTCAGAAGGAGGTGGAGTTCCGTTGCTTGGGCTTGGCTGTGGTCGATGAGCAGCACCGCTTTGGCGTTAGCCAGCGTTCAGCCCTGCGACAGAAGGGGTTTAACCCCCATGTACTGGTAATGACGGCGACACCCATCCCCCGAACCCTAGCCTTAACCCTCTATGGTGACCTTGACCTCTCAGTTATAGACCAGCTTCCTCCGGGGAGACAGGTGGTGAAGACAAAGTGGCTCAAGCCGTCGCAGAGGGATAGCGCCTACGCTTTTGTGCGGCGTCAGGTAGGTGAAGGTCGTCAGGCATTTATTGTCTGTCCCTTAGTTGAGGAATCAGAGGCTATTGAGGCTAAGGCGGCGGTGGCTGAATATGAGCGTCTATCCCGGGAGGTCTTTCCTGAGCTGAGGTTAGGTTTGATTCACGGACGTATGTCGGCGGTGGAAAAGGATGAGGTAATGCATCGCTTTCGCTCCGGCGAGCTGGGCATTCTGGTGTCAACCCCGGTAGTAGAGGTTGGCATAGATGTGCCCAATGCTACGGTGATGCTGGTGGAGAGCGCCGACCGTTTTGGCTTATCGCAACTCCACCAGTTTCGTGGTCGGGTAGGGCGGGGGCGGGAGCAGAGCTACTGCATGCTGTTATCGCAGACCCCTTCAGAGATAGGTAGGGAGCGCCTGGGCCTAATTGAGAAGATCCATGATGGCTTTCAACTGGCTGAGGAGGACTTGAGGCTGCGGGGCCCCGGGGAGTTCTTTGGCACTCGGCAGAGTGGACTTCCTGACCTGCGCATGGCTAAGCTCTCCGATGTGGCTCTGCTGGAGCTGGCTCGCAGTGAAGCAATAAGGCTGTTTGAGGAGGACCCTAGTCTGGAAAAGCCTGAGCATCACCTCCTGGCTAAGGAGCTAGCCCGCGTGTGGCAGCAGGGTGGAGAGTGGAGTTAGGTAGCCTATGTCATTTATAGATTTTTCTAGAAACCAAATTAGGAAATTGTTGACTAAAGAGAACGATATGATACTTGAAAATAACATTCCTTCCTGCGAGAGCCTTGAAAATAAGTTTCAAGATATAGATGAATTTGGACTTTATCTTCATATCCCTTTCTGCAAACAAATATGTCCTTACTGCCCATACAACAAGGAGATTTATCAACCTGAGCTAGCAGGAATGTATACAAGAGCTGTTAAAAAGGAAATTGACTTCTATTCTAGTCTTTTTGGTGATAAGCCTGTAACTTCTTTTTACATTGGTGGCGGAACACCTACAACAATGCTTTATACTGGTCTTGACAAGATTTTAGAACATATCTTTAAGAATTTTAATATGCAGTGTGATATACATATGGAGAGTCATCCTAATGATTTGAGCTTAGACAATCTCAACACTATAAAATCTCTTAACGTAGAAAATCTAAGTACCGGAGTAGAAGCTCTACCAGACAAATATTTGAAAATTCTTAATAGACCATACAATACAAAAGAAGTGAAGGCGGCAGTTGAAAGGGCTGTCAATAAAGGATTTACATGTTTCAATGTGGACTTCATTTTTGCTTTACCCAATCAGACCTATGGTGAGTTAGAGCAGGCAGGTCATGAGTTGGTTGAGATGGGTATTGACCAGGTTGCCGCTTATCCTCTTTTCAAGTTTCCTTACACCAAAATGGGAGAGTCTGCTAAGCAAAGTAACTACAACATATTAAATATCTTTAAGAGAAGAAATATGCTTCATATCTTAGAGGATATATTTTATGATAATAAATTTGAAAGAACGTCTGTTTGGGCATTCACTAAAGAAGGGATTCCAAAGTATTGTTCTGTGACAGTGCCCCTTTATGTTGGTCTTGGTGCGAGTGGAGGCTCTTACTTGAAAGATATTT
>JAPLHH010000211.1 GCA_026389735.1 Chloroflexota bacterium
CAGCCACTTACATTGGGCGACAACGGTGTTAATATCTTTTTGCGTAAAACTACCTGGCTCGGCATAAAATCGGTCTATCATCCATGCCGCTTTCTGCAGATTGAGTTTTAGCATCTCCAGGCGTGTATACGTTTCAGCCAAATCGAAGGCTATGCCTTCGAACCTGGATAACGCCTGTCCGAAAGCTTTCCTCTGCTTAGCATAATCTACAGCTATTTCGAGACACTTCTCAGCTCCACCGAGACAGGCAGCGGCAACAACAACACGTGCTACGTTGAAGCCCTCCATACAGGTGTAGAAGCCTTTGCCTTCCGTGCCGAGGAGGTACTTTCTCGAGATTTCAACGTCCTTATATCTAAAGCCTCCGGTAGAGAGGCCCATTCGCCCCATATCCTTATAAACGGTGCTAGTGATGCCCTTGACATGGTTCGGCATCACGGCAAGGAGGGTCATCGCTCCCCTGCCAAGAGAAGGGTCACTGACGAATAGACTGCAATGCCCTCCACCCCTCTGCTGACACTCAGCGACCTGGCTAATATAGGCTTTCTCACCGTTAATTATAAATTTGTCACCTTTCCTCACTGCAGTGGTCTTTATAGCCGCTACGTCCGATCCGCCACCCGGTTCAGTGACCGCAATACCCCATGACCATTCACCCGAAGCCAGTTTGGGCAGAACTTCCTGTTTTATCTCTTCACTGGCGTAACGACTGAGGAACATCCCTCCCCAACCGATAGTTAGTAAGGTGTAAACAGGTAGAGACATGCTGAGTTCGGCGCGTCCCAGTTCATGTATGGCAATATTAGCGTATTGCATTTCCTCCCCAGGCTGAGCTGAACCACCGTATTTCTCTGGTATAGTGCAGCCGAAAACGCCAAGTTCGGCTAGCCCCTTTATGATGTCATCCGGGATGCCAGCTTCCTTCTCATCTATCTCTCTCGACCTGGGTGCAACATTCTTTTCACAGTATTCTCTCACTGCTCTTTTGAAAAGCTCCTGCTCACGGGACATTCGAAATTCCATTACTCATGCTCCTTCCTCAAAATAAATAGTCTACTATAAAGTTAACCTCTTAGCAATTTCCTAATCAAGCCGTCGACCTACGATTACCATGTCCGCCAAGTAGTCGAATGATTGATGTATTAATCGTGCCCCTCCCGTTGATATGAGGCTATAGGTCTTAAACAGCTAGACTAAAATTTTTAGTCAGTTGAACAACCCGCTAAAATGTGCAATGAGCGACACGGCGTAATAAATTTTCAGAGTTCTTTAAAGGCTGGGATAACAACATACTAGTTTGTTAAGTATATTTATGGCAAATGCACTATTGCGCAATACCGATTGGACGTTAACAATTTTTACGTTTATTAACTAACAAGTTCAATTCACACAAAATCTTGAAAAATCTTGACGAAAGCCAGCAATAGAACTAGAGTATCCTTAACATTCATTCTCATACGACAGTTTTTGATTGATTTGAAAATTGGAGGAAATGAATGATTAAGAACATATCAAAGAACGTATTCCTCAATTCTCTGGTATGCCCGTCGCTCGGGTGGTTATTGAGGTCTGGTGAGCCGGTTGAGCAACTTTCTATGGAAGCACAAAGTCT
>JAPLHH010000072.1 GCA_026389735.1 Chloroflexota bacterium
CAGAGAAAATCGCACCCCTCGCACCAACACTATTATCTCCCCAGCAGGGAGCTAAATTGAAAATCTTTGATTCAGTTGGCGATGTGTTTTTTGGAACCGCTAAAAGCCTAATCGGAATTATTGCCTTCAGAGATTCTAAGCGACAGGGCTTTGGGCCACCTAGAGCTACTTTTGATTGGACAGATGTTAACGATAAAGGCAATGTAAGTTATACTTTACAGATTGTCCGCAGTGGCGACTTTTTATCACAGGCTTTATCAAAGGAAGATTTAGTCGACTCAGAGTATACCTTATCCAGGGATGACATCTTGGCCAAAGACATATACAGCTGGAGGGTGAAAGCTGTGGATGATGTCGGCAATGAAAGTCCATGGTCAGAGGTTCAGAAATTTGAAATAATTCCTATGTCGAATCAAGTCCTCATTCTGTCACTAGCTATTCCGATACTGTTTATTGCCGCAATAGTGGCAGTAGGAATGCTAACCTGGCGGAGGCAGAGGACAAAAAGGTAATAAGTAATAGGCTCGGCCAAGCCTTGCTTGTTTCTTGGTGTCATTATATGATATATTTAATAGAGGTTTTAGTTAACCGCTAGGGGTGCCCGGGAGAAATAATCCAGGCTGAGACTCCGTTATCGCGGAGAACCGTCAGAACCTGACCTTGGTAATGCAAGCGTAGGGAAGCGGTAGATTTAACCAAGGGTTTAGTAGTGGTTACTAAAGCTCTTGGTTTTTTTCTTTAGGAGATAAAATGACCCAACTAGAGTTGGCAAAGCAGGGTGTCATATCACCCCAAATAAAGCAGGTAGCTCAACAGGAAGGCGTGAGCGAGGAGACTATCCAGCAATATACGGCTGAAGGCAAAATCGTAATCCCATCCAATGTTAATCACGTCAACCTGGTTCCCTGCGGCATTGGCAAGGAGCTCACCGTTAAGATTAACGCTAATATCGGCACGTCATCAGATTACGGCACTATGGATAGCGAATTGGAGAAATTGCGTATTGCCATCCGCTTTGGCGCTGATGCGGTTATGGATTTGAGCACCGGCGGTGACATTTCAGGTATCCGTCAAGCTATTATAGCTGCAAGCACTCTATCTGTAGGTACTGTGCCTATATATCAGGCAGGAATTGAAGCTATTGAACGGCATGGTGCAATAGTAAACATGACTATGGATGAGTTCTTCGCTGTGATTGAGCAGCAAGCTAAAGACGGCGTAGATTTTATGACTGTTCATTGCGGCGTTACTCAAGCAGCTATCGCACGGCTAAAACACCAGCGCAGGCTGACCGATGTCGTTTCCCGAGGAGGCGCATTTCTTATCGGTTGGATGTTATACAACGACCGCGAGAACCCGCTGTACGAATACTTTGACCGCTTATTAGATATAGCCCGCAAATTTGATGTGACTTTGAGTTTGGGCGACGGCATGCGTCCAGGCAGCATAGCTGATGCGACTGACCGGGCTCAAGTTGAAGAGCTGATTACCCTCGGTGAGCTAGTGGAACGATCTAGAGAAGCTGGCGTGCAAACAATGGTAGAGGGACCAGGACATCTACCGCTGGATCAAATTGCCACCAACGTTCAATTAGAAAAAAGTCTTTGCCACGGAGCTCCATTTTATGTCCTCGGCCCCCTGGTAACTGACATTGCCGCCGGATATGACCATATCACTGCCGCTATCGGCGGTGCTATTGCTGCCGCCTCAGGGGCTGACTTTCTCTGTTATGTCACACCTGCAGAACATCTTTCGCTACCAGACGTTGAAGATGTAAAAATAGGTGTAATAGCTTCGCGCATTGCCGCCCATGCTGCTGACATTGTTAGAGGCAAAAAAGGAGCAAGCGAGTGGGATAGAAAAATGTCTATGGCTAGAAAGAACCTTGATTGGGAATTACAAGCTGAGTTGTCTCTAGACCCCGAAAAGGTCCGGCTAGTTCACAATAAATATACCACTACCGGGCCAACTTGTAGTATGTGCGGCAAATATTGCGCCATGGCACTGGTAGAGAAATACTTAGGAATCTCAACAATCAAATGTTGACTTCATGAGCATGGCTCAAGATGAAGACAGAAATAATCTCTATTGGCACCGAACTCCTTTTAGGAGAGATAACTGACACAAACTCAGCTTATCTTGCCAGCCAACTACCTTTGCTCGGCCTTGATCTTAACTTCATATCCACAGTCGGTGATAACCAGTACAGGCTAATCGAGACCCTGAAGCAAGCCTGGCAAAGATCTGACATCATTCTCACCACTGGTGGTTTAGGGCCTACTCAAGACGATGTCACTCGCGAAGCTATCGCGGAGTTCCTCGGCGAGGAGCTTACGATTGATAACACTCTAGTCCAGAAATTCGAAGAGCTATTCAGATATTACAAGATAGAAATGCCGCCAAGCAATATAAAGCAGGCGACAGTAATTCCCTCGTCAAAAATTATCCAGAATCCTCAAGGTACTGCGCCCGGTTGGTGGGTAGAACGTGATAATCGAATAATCATAACTATGCCTGGCCCACCACGC
>JAPLHH010000033.1 GCA_026389735.1 Chloroflexota bacterium
GATGTGGCTAACACCCTAGAAGGCGTGGCTCTGAAGTATACCTGACCCCCATGCCGAACTTGTTTCGTAGTTCAATCTGACGTGATAAGTTGGATATGAGTCTATCCTTAGCCATAGTGCTGCTGTTGGTTCTGGCGGCTGAATTCGCAAATGGCTGGACTGATGCCCCTAACGCTATTGCCACAGTAGTTTCTACCCGTGTCCTTTCGCGTTGAGGGTTATATGGTGGATTTAAACTTATTATTCATAATTTTTATTATCCTCATAGCCTTGGTTTTTGATTTTACTAACGGCATGCATGATGCCGCGAATTCTATTGCCACCGTTGTCTCTACCAGGGTTTTATCGCCGAGACAAGCTGTCATCTGGGCAGCGTTTTTTAATTTCGTGGCTTTTCTTATATTTGGTACGGCAGTGGCTAAAACCATCGGCAGTGGAATGATTGATATTACAACAGTAACTCCAACTGTAATTCTCGCTGGGGTTTGCGGCGCTATTGGTTGGAATTTGATTACCTGGTATTTGGGACTGCCTAGTAGTTCTTCTCATGCTCTAATTGGCGGATATGCTGGAGCAGCTATAGCCAAGAGTGGCTTTGGAGTGATTATAGCCAGTGGTTGGTACAAAACGTTGATTTTTATTGTCTTGGCGCCTTTAATTGGCATAATTTTAGGTTTCTTATTAAAGATTATTACAACATGGATTGCATATAGACAAACACCGGCTGTTGTTGATAAGTGGTCGCGGGTTTTTCAACTTTTTTCTGCAGCTCTTTATAGTTTGGGCCATGGTGGCAATGACGCACAAAAAACTATGGGTATCATATCCAGTCTTCTCTTTGCCGGGGGCTTAATCAGCGAATTTAAAATACCTCTCTGGGTTGTTCTAAGCGCACACGCCGCTATTGCTTTGGGCACGTTGAGCGGCGGTTGGCGGATTGTTAAAACAATGGGGCAGAAAATTACCAAATTAAGACCGATTGATGGTTTTTGTGCTGAGACAGCTGCCGCTTCCAGTATTTTCTTAGCCACCCATCTGGGTATTCCAGTAAGCACTACCCATGTTATCACCGGAGCTATATCGGGCGTGGGTTCTGCGATTCGGTTACGTGCCGTGCGCTGGGGCGTGACTATTACTATTGTTTGGGCCTGGCTTTTAACTATACCAGGAGCTGCTATTCTAGCTAGCCTCATTTATTCCTTGATTAGAATAATCCCTTTGAACTGAAGAAGAATTCTCTGACCGATATTTTCGGGCTAATTAATTAAATCTGTAGCCTTAGTGGCTAGTGATGTGTATAATTAAACTGTTGGGGAGGTAATAACCATGGAAAAGAGTGCCAATTTTCGCAAAGGTTTTCAGGAAATTCAAGAAAATATCCTGACTATGGGTGGTACGGTAACGGAGGCGATAAACCGCTCTATTGAAGCATTGAAAAACAGGGATTTAAAGCTGGCGCACAAGATAATTGCTGATGACGCCAAGATAAATGGGCAGCGGTTTGCCATCGAGGACAGATGCATTGAGCTTATGGCTACAAAGAAGCCGACAACCAGTGACCTGCATGTCATTGTGGCTGTGCTCAGTATCATAACGGAACTTGAACGAATCGGCGACTATGCCGAAGGAATTGCCAAGATTGTAGTCATGATTGGCGACGAGCCGCCTTTAAAACCGCTGATTGATATTCCGCGGATGGCGGAATTGACCACCGAAATGATCGATAAGAGTCTCCAGTCATTTGTAGCCCGCGACGTGAAACTGGCAAAGCACGTTGTCACCATGGATAACGTCGTGGATGGTCTTTATGACCAGGTCTTCCGCGAGCTCCTCACCTTTATGATGGTTGACCCGAAAACCATTAATCGGGCGACCCGTCTCATCTGGGTTGCCCACAACCTGGAGCGTGCTGCCGACAGGGTAACCAATATCTGCGAGCGTGTCGTCTTTACCGTAACCGGGAAGATGGAGGCGCTGGAGGTTTCTAAGTATTAACGAACCAATCTGGCTATAGCTTTTATTGCCGGGTTTGTTTAAGTTGGCCTGGGAACAGCGGTTCGTGTCTTACGTCTACAGGTATTGGGTATCGGACGCCGGTTTGATGGGTAGCTTCGAGACCTTTGATAACCTGATCAAGTAAGCTGGCAGGTATGGTGAAAGCCAGCTCGTCATCCTGCACCATCGCCCAAACTCTATCGCCATTTCCGGGCAGTACCACCTTCGGCTTCTTGGTCTTGAATGTTTGCAGAACTCCTTCAGTGCAGGTTCCGCCTCGGCCACTGAAAACAGAATGCACACTTACGCCTGTTTCCTGGGTTGCCCCGTGCACCAGTCTCATTGCCTGGGCAGGATTGCAAAACACCATGACCAGGTCTGGCTCGACTTTAGTTCTCTCTAGGGGGGAGAAAACCACCCCAGCATATTGCCCCTTGTTTAGCTTGACCTGCTCAACAGCTTCCATAGTTGTCTTGGCGGCATCATCGTTGGCTGCATAGTTCATCACTTTCATAAAATCGGTTAAAGCTTTTTTGATCTCAGGCTCTGACTCGCTCCATCCGTAGGTGTACGTGGCAATTGGACAGGCATTGTCTTCGGCTGTCATACCGACCGTCCAGCCATACTTGCGAGTCAGTGTCAGCCCGACGCAGATATTTGTCTTAAAGCCCATATCCTTGAGAGGACGTCTGGTTTTCTCGGGAAAATCGGTAGCACTTTTCACCAGCTTCACAGCGATGGGGAAGGTCAGCGGTCGTATGAGCCTATTCAGAGCCTGTGCCTTTTCGCCCCAGTCTGGCATGGTGTTACCTCCACTTTGGTCTTTGTGGTTATTATACGCTTGGACAAAGACAAAAGCTATGAAAGGTGATAAAATAACCAATGCGTTTTGCGTCTGAGGTTAATTTTCTGATGATTGAAGAGCTTTTGCATGACCTTTATAGAGTTGAAATCCCTCTTCCCAGAAGCCCTTTAAAGGCTCTCAATTCTTATGTAGTAAAAGGGCGGGACCGGTTTCTAATCATCGACACGGGTATGAATCGCGAGGAATGTCTGCGCCCGATGCGTTCTGCGTTGCAAAAGCTGGATGTTGACCTGAACAGGACGGACTTTTTCATCACTCACTTGCACGCCGACCATTCGGGGCTGGTGGGGACTTTGGCCACTGATACGTCCAAAGTATACTTTAACAGGCCAGAAGCCTCTTCTGTTGCTTTCCAGGGTTCTGAAGACTACTGGAAAGGACTCTTTGTCTTTTACCACTCCAATGGTTTTCCTGAGGACGAAATCAAGAAGGTGAGGGAAGGCCACCCAGGCTATCGGTATAGCTTAAGACGTCAGATTAATTTGACCACTACGGAGGAAGGGGATGAGATAGAAGTTGGTGATTACCTGTTTCGGTGTATCGAAACCCCGGGGCACTCACCGGGGCATACCTGCCTTTACGAGGCCAGCAAGAAAGTCCTTGTATGCGGAGACCATATTCTTTTTGACATCACACCTAATATTACCTACTGGGAAGAACTGGAAAATTCACTAAAGCAATATCTGACAAACCTGGAGAAAGTTTATACGCTTGATGTGAATCTTGTTTTGCCCGGTCATCGCAGTATCTGGAACAACCACAGAAAAAGGATTATGGAATTGCAGGAGCATCATCGGAACAGGTTGAATGAGGCGCTATTTGCTCTGGAAGACGGCGAAAAGACGGCTTGGGAGGTAGCCCCTTATATAACCTGGGATATAGGCTGCAACTCGTGGGAAGAATTTCCCTCAGTACAGAAGTGGTTTGCCGTTGGGGAAACTATTGCTCACTTAGACTATCTTGCGGCAGACGGCAGGGCACGTAAAGAGACGAAAAACCATAAGGTGCTGTATTCGCTGGCATAAGGATTTGTGATTAATTCTGGAGGAATGTATAGAATGGATGTTATGCAAGCCATAAAAGGACGCCGAAGTATCAGGAAATATCGTACCGAGCCTGTTCCAGAAGAGGCACTTCAGACTGTTCTTGAAGCAGCCCGGTGGGCTCCATCCTGGGCGAATACTCAGTGCTGGAGGCTAATCGTGGTACGAGATAAGGAGACGAAGTCGAAGCTGGCCGACACACTTAAAGGCACAAGGCCAGGCAGAAGCAATGCGGCGGCAGAGGCGGTGAGAAATGCTCCTGTTGTTATAGCAGCCTGTGCTGAGCGTGGGGTTTCGGGCTTTTACAAAGATGAAAGCGGGCAAAGTATACCAGCTACTGATAAAGGTGACTGGTGGTTGATGTTTGATGTGGCTTTGGCAATGCAGAATATGTCGCTGGCTGCTCATGCCCTTGGCCTAGGCACTGTTCATACTGGCATGCTTGATGCCGTTGAAGCTGCCAGGATTCTGGGCGTACCTGAGAACGTTGTCGTTGTTGAGTTACTGCCTTTGGGCTGGCCGGATGAGGAGCCGGCAGCTCGCCCACGAAAGGAAATTAACGAATTCGTGTTCTTCGAGAAATATAAGAGATAGATGAAGAGCAATGAGCTATCGTAGCTACCGGGGTGATAATATAGCGCCAATACTGGCCATAATAATCCTCTGCTTTCTGGTGTATATAGCAACCATCTTGCCGCGCTTCTTAGACTTCCTGAACTACAACCTTGTCGAGCTCTTTGGATTACAGCCGGCAACCTTCATTCACATGCCATGGACAATCGTGACCAATCTTTTTGTCCACGATCCTAGTAGCCCATGGCATTTAATATTCAACATGCTGACTCTCTACTTTTTCGGTACTTTTTTAATTAGACTTGTTAGGACACGTACCTTTCTGGTCATATACTTCTTGGGCGGAATAGTGGGCAACATATTCGTTTGGCTTTTGCAGATGCATTCTTATATCCCTGTTATCGGTGCTTCAGGGGCTATCTTTGCTCTGGGTGGAACGCTCGCTGTACTGACGCCCAGATTACGGGTTTACGCGTTTCCCATACCGGTCCCCATGCCCCTCTGGGTGGCGGTAATCGGAGGTTTCATCATATTGGCCCTCGCTTCTGGGTTCCTGTCTATATCGTGGCAAGGTCATCTCGGCGGTCTGGTTACAGGCCTTTTAGCTGGCCTTATCCTGCGTAGAGGTGTGCGCACCCCGTTATCTTAGTTTGCCCGCAGTACCATGCAAAGTCGGGTCTTCGGCACTAATTCAGGCTTTGGCTGCCCTCTGCCCATCCTCGAAGCTACAAGTGTTTTCTAAAGGCTGTAAACAAAACCAGAAGGCAGATA
The DNA here is from genome assembly GCA_026389735.1 of Chloroflexota bacterium. The sequence goes on from JAPLHH010000033.1 coordinate 5,248, forward strand.
TACGATGTGGCATTGAGCACATGAAGCGAGTACATAAGGCTGTTGTTTTCTGCTATATTGATATATAATCACTGGACTGGGTTAAGCTGTGGCTAAGGCGGAGCCAGCTGGTTTCACTTTGAGCCGTTAATTGTAAAAAATCTTTAGAAGGAGGAACAAATTATGGATTTTGGTCTTACTCGAGAGCAAGAAATGCTCCGGGACATGGTTCGGACGTTTGCCGAGAGCGAATTAGCGCCCAAAGCCTCAAGTCTTGATGAAAAGGGGGAGTTCCCATTCGACGAGTTGAAGAAGGCAGCCAAGCTCGGCTTGGCGGGTATAATAAATTCCAAGGAATATGGGGGCTCAGAAATGGGACATCTGGCCAGGATGATTATGATTGAGGAAATATCCAAGGTCTATCCCCCTCTGGGTTTCTGTTTCCAGACTGGGCAGATAGGTATGTATGGGCTACAAAACTTCGGTAGCGATGGGCAGAAGAAAAAATACTTGCCGCCCCTTTGTCGAGGAGATGAGGTCATGGCTTGGGCTGTTACTGAGGCGACAGGCGGTTCTGACCCTTCCAAAATCCAGACGACTGCCGAATTGGTAGGAGATGGATATGTTGTCAACGGTCGAAAGGTTTTTATTACGGCAGGCGAAACGGCCAGCGTTGTTGGCTTTTTAGCTAAAACCGGGGATACAACCAGCTTCTTCATAGTTGAGAAAGGAACGCCGGGATTCACGTCTCCCAGAAGGGAGGAAAGCCTAGGACTGCGTTCGATTCCGGTCAGTGAGCTAGCTTTCACGAATTGCAAAATTTCCAAAGAGAACCTACTTGGCCAGGAAGGACGGGGCTTGACTATAGCCCTGACAGGCATTGCGGCTGCGGGGAGAACCGGGGCTGCAGGAGTTAGCCTAGGCATTGCTCGAGGGGCTTATGATGTAGCGCTGAAATTTGCCAAGGAGAGGAACCTATATGGCAAGCCCGTAGCTCAGCTTCAGGCGATTCAGTTTGCACTGGTTGATATGAACGTAGAAATTGAAGCCGCCAAATGGCTGTGCTACTACTCAGCTTGGCTGTTGGATCAAGGCAAGAAGGCAACAGAGGTAGCCTCGGAAATAGCTATGGCAAAGTTGTATGCCACTGATGTTGCCAACAGGGCATGTCCCAAGGCAGTACAACTAATGGGCGGTTACGGACTTATTCCCGAATACCAACTAGCGCGTCGCCTGAGAGACGCTCTGGAAATCCTGCCAGCTGCCGGAACTCAAGAGATAATGAGGGTTGTCATCGGCGCTGGCATTACCCGATAAAGGCTGGTTTAGATTAAGCCTATGCCGCTTAATATTATAGTTTGCATTAAGCAGGTCCCACACCCAGAACACTTCTCTCGGATTACTCTTGACCCTTCGCGGCAGACGATAACCAGGGAAGGGATACCTGCAATAATCAATCCTTTGGATCGCCATGCCTTAGAGGAGGCTTTGAAGATTCGGGAGCAATTTTCAGGTAAGGTGACGGCGATTAGCATGGGCCCACCGCAAGCAAGGAATGCTCTCGAGGAGGCATTGGCCATGGGAGCTGACGATGCTGTCTTGTTATGTGATAAGTCCTTTGCTGGGGCGGATACTCTAGCTACCGCTTATAGTTTGGCTTTTGGTATCAAAGTGCTGGAGCATTTTGGTCTCATCCTCTGTGGAAATGAGACGATAGATAGTTCCACCGGGCAAGTTGGTCCGCAGATTGCTGAGCTTCTTGACATTCCCCATGTGACCTCTGTTACCCAAATTGCCTTTGAACAGGGAAACACCTTGATAGTTAAACAAGCCCTAGAGCAAGGCTATATGAAGGTCAGGGTCAAATTGCCAGCTCTGCTCGCAGTGGCGAAGGAAATCAACCAACCTAGGTTGCCTACGGTATTGGGAATAATGGAGGCGAGGAGCAAGGAGCTCCAAATCTGGGGTGCCTCCGATGTCGGAGCTCCTTCGGACAGGATTGGGCTTGCTGGCTCGCCAACCCAGGTCACCGGGATATTCAAACGCGACACAACACGCCGAAGGGAAATCCTCGAGGGGGTGCCTTCGCAGATAACCAAGAAAGCAGTTGAAAGACTTCAGGAGTTGCTAGCAACATGAGCGAAGTCTGGGTTATAGCTGAGCAGAGGCTGGGCAAACTGATGAACGTCTCCTTCGAGCTTTTGGGCAAGGGGACTGAACTGGCCAAAAAGCTCAAGGTAAAATTGGCTGCTGTCTTACTGGGAGACAATGTTCGAGTACAGGCTGATGAACTAGCGTGCTATGGTGCAGACAGAGTTTACCTTGGGGATGACCCAAAGCTTCGATTCTATCAGAGCGAGGTATATGCCGATCTCATAGCAAAGCTCATAAGCGCATATAAGCCTCAAATCGTACTGATTGGAGCTACTAGCATCGGCCGAGACTTGGCTCCGAGGATAGCGGCTAAGCTGAAGACCGGTTTGACTGCTCATTGTGTGGAGCTAGATATTATTGATGAAGGTGGTGAAAGGCCCCAGCTAGTTCAGGTGGTGCCGGGCTGGGGTGGGAATCTGATGGTAAGCATTGCCTGCCCTGTGAAAAGACCCCAAATAGCGACTGTGAGCCCTGGAGTCATGACAAAATGTGATCGGAGGGAGAGGAAGGGGGAGATTGTTAAACTAGCACTAGATGTGCAGAAAGAATCGAGAGTGGAGACACTGGAAATGGTGGAGGAAGAATCCGCTGAGGTCACTCTGGAGGAGGCTGACGTGGTGGTAGCTGGTGGATGGGGTCTATTCTCTGCTGGAGGATTTGAGCCAATTGAGGAATTAGCCAAGGTTGTAGGCGGGGCAGTAGCTGGCACCCGACCAGCGCTAGATAGAGGGTGGATCCCTGACCACAGAATGATTGGCCAGAGCGGTAAAACAGTTAGCCCGAAGCTCTTAATTAGTGTGGGGGCCTCAGGTGCGCCTCAATTCACCACCGGTTTCCTGAAGGCAAAGGTTGTTCTAGCCATTGACCAGAACCCCAACGCACCAATCTTTGATGTGGCAGACATAGGCTTGGTTGGAGACCTGTGCGATATCCTTCCCTGCTTGGTCTCAGAGTTGAAAGAAACTGGGCTGCGTGTTTAGCTCTCAGTACCCTAGATATACTGTGCAAAGTCGGTTTTTCAACAAGGTAGGCTTGTACCATTTTCTTTCCTCTCTCGAAGCTCCGGCCAAGGATTTTGTGACTGTATATATCGCCCCCGCTTGTTTCCCAGATTATGCGGATGCGCTGTCATTAGGGCCTAAGTACGGCGCCTATGCTAGTGAGATTAAGGAGGCGGTTAAAACCGAGGCGGTCATCAGCGGCGACGGTAAATACAGGACTGGTGCAGCCATATTCTGGAATGGAATTGGGAATAAACACATTGTCCTGCCGCCGTTCCCCATTGCCGAAAATAAGGTTTCAGTAGGGAAACTTGATGCTTCAGTCCTCTACGAGGTCCTGGAGAGGAGATGTGTCATCGGCGTCGTTTTAGTAGCATGGGGCTCGTATGCCTTGGGGGTATTCGATGCTGGCAATCTGGTGGCATGGAAAACGGGCACGGGGTATATACACAAAAAGCATAGGAAGGGTGGCAGAAGCCAGAAGAGATTTGCCCGGAGAACCGAGGAGCAGAAGAAGGATTTCCTGCGCAGAGTGGGCAACAGAATTGATGAGAGATTCGGGAGCTCCACCCCGGACTATATATTCTTTGGCGGCAACAGGCTGATTTTAAATCCGCTGATACAGGAATCTAAATACTTGCAGACAAAAGCTAGCAGAATTTCCTCACGGGTTCTAGATGTAAGATATGCCGATAGGGAAGCCTTGGTCAATAGCCTGGCTGAAATAAACAAGTCCCTGGTTTTTACTTTCTGATTGATCGTTCAACTTAGCTGGACTCCTGTGCTATAATTATGACTTTGGGTTCAATATAAATAGCAGTAAACAAGGAGGTAAAAATGGGCTACCTGGAAGAGATGGCGAAATATCAGAAAACGGAAAAGCAGAAAAGCTTCTCAGCCGATTTTCTCGAAGGGCAGCAGATAGAGGATTACGAATTCTGGGATGAAATAGAGATAGGCAAGGAAACTGTAATACCGTTCAAGTTTGAGGTCAAGGCTGAGGACATGACGGCTTATGCCGAGGGGGTTCCTGATGCTAACCCTGTGTTTTATGATGAGGAATATGCCAGGAAATGCGGCTACGACGGGCTAGTCGCTCACCCCTTGTTTACTACTCAGGTTCTCTTTTTTCTTCTCCAGAAAGGGCATGGTAGCTGGATCAGGACTCCGGGGTCCAGAAACCCCGGCCAGATACTCGAATGGCATGACCCAATTCGAGTAGGCGATATTCTAACTCTCAAAAACAAGGGCTACGATAAGTGGATTAAGAGGGGAAAATACTACATGAGGTATTTATCGGAGCTATATGACCAGCATGGTAAGCTGAAGATGAGGGGCTACATGACCCTGATTTTACCTAAGTCCAAGGCCGACGTGTTGAGGTTTATCAAAGGCGAGCATGCTCTGGAGGCGTGAGAAACGCACGCGAGCTCTGAAGCAATCTGAGAGATTGCCACGCGGAGTTTACCCTGAATGAGATTCTTCGGTCGCTTCGCTCCCTCAGAATGACACAAAACGAAGGGCTCGTAATGACAGAGGGGCGAAAAGGTCACAATGATAGAGAGGAATGTCCACATTTAGGGAGGTAATGGGAATGGCAAAGAAGTTAACCTTTGAGTTGGTAAATTGTGGTGATGTGTTACCTGAAGTTAAACAACACATAAGCCAGGAGGTTATCTGGAAGCACGCTGTAGCCTCGCTTGATTATAACCCAGTTCATACCCATCCGGAGTGGTGCAAGACAGCCCAGGTGTTCGGCTTGCCTGTTCCGGTGATGCACGGTAATCAGACGATGTCGCTGATGGCAAAGGTGGTTACCAACTGGGCGTACTCTGCTGGTGGCAGGTTGAAAAAGATGGAGGTCAAGCTAATTAAGCCTGTGCCTGTCGGTTCTACCTGCACTTATAGTGCTGCGGTGACTGAAAAGCACCCTATTGGCAAACGAGAGAACTTTGTAGTTCTTGATTTGTGTGTAATGAATCAAGATGGAGAGAAGGTAGCCGTCGGCACGGCAGAGGTTACCCTGCCTTAGCAGAGGTTGCTTTACTGAACAAGTTCTTGATTGATTGGTAGAACTCGTCGGGCTCTTTATCGAGCGATAGTTTTTCCATGGGGCACATATCTTCCTGGTTGGGCTTCTGGATATAGGGCACAATTCTGGTCAGGTGATGCTTGATGCCGTATTTGTCCAGTGCCTCGACAGCAAGCTGGCTGCCCAGCGGGCTGTAAACCTCCCGGCAACCTGCCTTAATACATAGCAGAGCTGCGGCACGCCCCATTATTTTGTCAAATATCACCATCTTTCGGTGGTCAGAGGCGAACTTCTCTATGTATTCGACTAACGGTAGCAACCTGTCC
>JAPLHH010000286.1 GCA_026389735.1 Chloroflexota bacterium
CCAGCTTACATTCTGGAATATTTATGCTTATGATATCACCATTCTTTACCGCGGCTATAGGCCCACGGCTGGCTGCCTCAGGCGCTACATGCCCTATGGCAGCTCCTTTGGTACCACCCGAAAATCTCCCATCCGTTATCAAAGCCACGTCTTTATCCAAACCCATACCGCTCAAGAGAGAGGTCGGCGTCAACATCTCCCGCATCCCCGGCCCACCCTTAGGACCTTCATAACGAATGACGATGACATCACCCTTCTTAATCTCACTCTTCATTATCCCCCTCGTAGCTTCCTCCTCGTTCTCGAAGACTCTAGCCGGGCCCTCGTGCACCATCATCTTGGGATCAACGGCGCCGCTCTTGACCACAGCCCCCTCGGGCGCTAGATTTCCGAAGAGGATCACCAGACCACCGGTCTTAGAATACGGCTCGGCTACCGAACGGATGACCGCACGGTTTTTAACTTTACCTTCCTTTATAATGCTTGACAGGGGTGCTAATGCCACGGTCTTACACCTTCCATTCAGGAAGTCCGCTATCTCATGCATGACCGCGGGAATTCCACCCGCCAGATCGAGATCCTCGATATGAACCTCGCTGGCCGGGCTCAGCTTACAGATGTGCGGAACGCGATGGCTAATCTCATTAATCAATGACAGCGGGAAATCGATACCCGCTTCATGGGCCACCGCCATAAGATGCAAAACGGAATTGGTGCTGCCACCGAGCGCCATATCCACAGCAAAAGCATTGGTAATGGAATCCTTGGTAATAACATCCCTGGGCAACAGGTTCTTTTCAAATATAGCCATAATCTGCTTTCCCGCTTCCATGGCTAATACCATTCTCCTGGAATCCACGGCCGGTATGGTGCCATTGCCCGGTAAAGCCATCCCCAGCGCCTCGGTTAAGCAGTTCATCGTGTTGGCCGTATACATGCCAGAGCAGCTCCCGCAGCCGGGGCAGGCGGCAATCTCAATTTCCTCAAGCTCAGCCTCGGTCATCTTCCCCCGGACAACGCTGCCTACCGCGCTAAACACAGAGATGAGATCCACTGTTCGGCTTTGACCGCCCTGATTCATGTGCCCTGCCAGCATTGGCCCGCCGCTGATAAAGATAGACGGAATATTCAATCTCGCCGCAGCCATAAGCATTCCGGGCACAACTTTGTCACAGTTCGGTATGAAGACAAGCGCATCGAATTGATGTGCCTCGACCATGATCTCTACAGAGTCGGCAATCAACTCCCGGCTGGGCAGGCTGTATTTCATCCCGGGATGGTTCATCGCTATGCCGTCGCAGACGCCGATGGTGTTGAACTCAAAAGGCACGCCACCTTCGCTGCGAATCCCCGCCTTCACCGCCTCGGCGATACTGCGCAGATGAATATGGCCGGGCACGACCTCGTTAAAACTGTTGACTACACCAACAAAAGGCTTGGAAAAGTCGTCCCGACAAACGCCAACAGCCCGGAGCAAGGCCCGATGTGGCGCCCGCTCAATGCCTTTCTTCACACCATCGCTACGCATTGTCTTCAAAAAACGCCTCCCTGGTTAGAATAGCGCTCAGTTTGGGAAATTCAGGTTATTGCAGTAAACTAGCATAGCAGCTAGCTATTGTCAAGCTAGGCTGCTTCCAGGTTGCGTATCTTTTCCAGACGCCTTAAATGCCGGCCGCCTTCAAAGGTAGTGGACAAATAAACTTTTACAATATCGAGAGCTGAAGCTTGCTCGAGTGTATCTTCACCAAGACACAGGATATTGGCATCGTTATGCCGGCGAGCCCGCTCAGCACCAAAGATATCACAACATAGAGCAGCCCTTATGCCCTTTACCTTATTAGCCGCTATGCTCATGCCTATGCCGCTGCTGCAAATCAGAATCCCGTGGTCGAACTTTCCTGAAACAACCGCTTCAGCTACTTGCTTAGCAATATCGGGGTAGTCCACAGGGTCACTACTGTAGCAGCCAAAGTCCTGATAATCATGCCCCAATTCAGTGAGGAGACCTATAATAACTTGCTTGAGCTTCAAGCCGCGATGGTCACAACCCAGAGCAATACGCATTTTTACTTACCTCCTTGGCATATTTCAAAATTGTCTGGCGAGCCTACCTGTCATTCTGAGAGAGTCCTTCGCCTCTGTCATCCTGAGGGAGTGAACCGACCGAAGGATCTGGCTCAGGATAAACTCCGCGACCGAAGAATCTCGAGCCCCTTCGCTGTCGCTCAGGGTGACAAGTGCGCATTCGCGTATTCTTGGCACGCCCTCTCAATCTCATCTTCAGGTATAATGCCCTGACGCAAAATCACCGGTGTCTCTCCAGTAACATCAACTACTGTGGACTCAAGCCCACCGGGACATCTACCCATATTGATAATCAGGTCAATCTGACTGCCTAGTTGTTGCTCGACCTCTTGGGCCGTCACCGGACTGGGCTTATCGCTAATATTAGCACTGGTTCCGATGATAGGCGCTCCCAACCCATGAATGAGGGTAAGAGGTACAACATGGTTAGGAATTCTTATTGCCACCTTGTTGCCGCCAGCACTGATGATTTCAGGAAGTGAAGCTCCCTTCGGCAAAACTAATGTCAACCCCCCTGGCCAGAAGCGCTTCATCAGAAATCGAGCAATCTCGGGCGCAGAATCAACGACAGCAGCCACCTGTGTTGAGTCTGCCAGCAAAACTGGCAGAGGCAGATACCGTGGCCGTTGCTTCACCCTGTAAATCCTCTCAGCAACTTCACTATTAAAGGCATCACCTCCCAATCCATAGACTGTGTCCGTAGGAAAAGCAACAATACCACCGGCCTTGAGTATGTCGATGGCTCTATCAACTTGTAAGGCTATTTCTCTGGAAAGATTACCCACTTACGCGCTTTCATACTATCTGGCGTGGGAGGAGGTTATTGGGTGCCAAAATTTTTGACCAGGAAGGCTTCGATCGCTGGCCCAACCCCGGGATATTCCCACATATATTCATGCCCTGGCGCTTGCAGTCCCAAACCAAAGTTATACGATGCCAGAATGAGAACCGCACGGCTTATGAACCAGTCAACTGGTGTAAAAGACGGGGCGTGGTTCAATATAAGCAACTTGACCCAGTTACTCTTGATTATTGTCACTAGGTCTCTCTTAGTGAGGACATCAGGCCCAACCCCACTATTATCTATCACTAAGGAATGACCAACTTCATGCACCTCATGCCAGAAAGGAATGCCCACCTGGATAGAATACACTCTGGGGTTACTCTTCAGACGATTGGCCACCTCACCAGCAAAAGCAGCACCATTGCTCTGGCCGGTAATTATTACTTTCAGGTTGGTAATATGTTGGGTCAGAAAATCGATCTTGGCAGCTAGCTCCTTTGCCTTCGATGGATAACGAGTCAAATGCTCCTTGAATTCAAAGAGATAATCAATCAAACCATCGCCGGTGCGAATATCATCGACAACGCAATATTCATATCCCAGTTGTGTTAGCTTAGCCCCTATCCCTGTCAGCCAGCTGTGACCCTGATAATCAGAGGACAATGGTTTATTACCCCAACCGCCTGAGTTACAGAAAATGACTAGGTCGCTGCCCTTAATCTCGCTGTAAAGGTCGAGTACCTCGCTGACAAATCGCTCTTGAGCTTCTTTACCTGAGCCAACTACCTCCGCGGCTACCTGCCAGGCCTGCTGCTCAACAGTACTCATAGATTCCAAGCTAAGTCTTGACGAGTTTGTCCCCCTGCTATGACCACCAATGGCATAAATTACCAGCCCAAGAAGGCAAGCGGCCAGAAACACAGCCAGCACGCCTTTACAAAGCACAAGAAAACGTCTGCTTCTCTTCATTAATTAACCCTCAGGCTACAGGTATATTTTAACACCTTTACAATGAAGATGCCTAGCCAGACAAGGTGTGAAACCGTAGTATGCCATGCCAGGCTATGATATACTTTATTTAAGGCAGATGAATGGCAAAAAAAGACAGCCATCGTATAGCTACCAGCGATGATATTGAAGTTTCGACTTACCTTGAAATCGCTAGAGAGCTTCAAGGCGAGCAACTTACATCCAAGGTGGAGATTATATCGCCTGGTGCACGGGAAGCGATAGCCGTTATTGATTTTGGCTCTCAATATAGTCACCTGATTGCCCGGCGAGTCCGTGAATGCCATGTCTACTGCGAACTAATCCCCTTTGATGAACCCTGGGAAAAGATAGCCTCCCTTCAACCTAAAGGCCTCATTCTTTCAGGAGGACCAGCCAGCGTATATCAGCCGGGAGTTCCTTTAGCTCCATCTCAGCTTTATGCCAGTCACCTACCAATCCTGGGCATCTGTTATGGGATGCAAGCTATAGCCCACCAGCTAGGAGGACAGGTAGCTCCGGCAGATAAGCATGAATATGGTCAGGCTATCTTACACATAAGCGATAAAGACTCACCGCTCTTCGCTGGCTTGCCTGTTTCACTGCCAGTATGGATGAGCCATGGCGACCAGATAGTAGAAATGCCTCCCGGCTTCAGGTCCCTGGCTTATACTGAGAACTCCCCCACCGCGGTTATAGGTAATGGTGCAAACATCTTCGGGCTACAATTCCACCCTGAAGTAGCCCACACTCCGAACGGGAAGACCATAATTCAAAACTTTCTCTACCGGATATGCGGCTGTCATGGCACTTGGACGTCAGCAAACTTCATCAGCGAGAACGTAAGCGCAATCAGACAACAGGTAAAAGATGGCAAAGTCATCTGTGCCCTCTCCGGCGGCGTTGATTCGGCAGTCACAGCTACGCTTATCCACCAGGCTGTCGGCAATCAATTAACCTGCATCTTTGTCAATAACGGGCTGCTGCGTCGTGAGGAGGCTGAACGGGCCCTCAACACTTTTCGGAACAATCTGAAAATGAATGTGGTCTATGTGGACGCTTCCAGGAGGTTTCTCAGGCGACTGAAAGGAGTTACCGACCCCGAGGTCAAGCGGCGTCGTATCGGCGAGGAGTTCATCAAGGTATTTGAATACAAAGCCGGCAAACTGGGCAAGGTCGATTTCCTGGCTCAGGGCACTCTTTATCCCGACGTCATCGAAAGCACTTCTAAGGAGACTAAAGCCGCCGCCAGAATAAAGACCCATCACAACGTCGGTGGCTTACCTACCAAAATGTTACTCACTCTAATTGAGCCGCTGCGCTACCTGTTTAAAGACGAGGTTCGTGAGGTCGGCTTGGCTCTGGGCTTGCCCGAGGATATGATATGGCGCCAGCCTTTCCCGGGACCAGGATTGGCCATCCGCATCATCGGAGAAGTAACACGAGAACGACTGGAGATACTCCGGGCTGCCGACTGGATAGTGATGAATGAGATCAAAAAGGCAAACCTCTATCGCCAGCTATGGCAAAGCTTTGCCGTCCTCACTGATGTCAGAAGTGTCGGTGTTATGGGAGATTACCGGACTTACGGCTACCTGGTAGCAGTACGCGCCGTTACCAGCCAAGACGCTATGACCGCTGATTGGGCTCGCCTACCCTACGACCTCCTGGCTCGTATCTCCAACCGCATCGTCAACGAAGTACCCGGCGTCAACCGCGTGGTCTATGACGTCACTAGCAAACCACCATCCACCATAGAGTGGGAATAAGCAAAAGCCCCCGTTATGTTTAGATGGCTGATTGCTCTTATTACCTTCCCGGGCACCATACTTCACGAATGGGCTCATAAGTTTTTCTGCGACCGTACCAAGGTGCCTGTTTACAAAACATGCTATTTCAGGCTGGGTAACCCCGCAGGATATGTTATCCACGGTCCGGCAGACAACTATGGGAAAGCCTTTCTCATAGCCACCGCCCCCTTCCTGGTCAACACAGTCGTCGCTGTAATCTTATTCTTCATCGCTGTAATCATCCCTCTCAGCTTAATCACCTACCTGCTCTACTGGCTGGGCATATCCATAGCTATGCACTCCTTTCCCAGTAGTGAAGATGCCGACAATTTATGGCACTATTCAAAAAGAGCTTTGCGGCGTAATCCCTTAGCGCTATTCGGGTTTCCGGTTGTCGGCCTGATAAAGCTGGCGGGAATACTCAGTGCCGTCTGGTTTGACCTGCTTTACGCAGTCGCCCTCCTTATCCTGGCTGCCTTGTTAGCTAAGGGCGGGAACCTGTTTTAAGCCAGAGGTTAAGAGAGAATGTTTAGTAAAAATCTATGCTAAATGTGGTTGCGACCCTTTAGGGTCCCCCCCCCCTGTAGCGAGGCTAAAGCCTCGCAGCTACATTAGTAAACAATCTCTAAGAGTTTGATTTGACAAGCCCTGAAAGAAGGTCTATACTATATGTTTGCATGATTGGTGTACACCTTCATACCTGATTGACCTAAGGTCTTGGTTGCTGTATACTGAAGCAGCTTGGTGTACGCCAAGCTGCTTTGTACTTTAAAAAGTGAATATGTTTTGTGTTCAGGCTGATGTAGGTCGAAGAGAAAAGGGCACAGGGCGGATGCCTTGGCGTTAGCAGCCGAAGACGGGCGTGGCAAGACTGCGATAAGCCTCGGTGAGCTGTCTAGCAAGCCTAGCCGAGGATACCCTAATGGGATAACCCGCCTGGGTAAAACCCAGGCTCTCGCCAAAAGCGAGAGGGTACCAGGAGAACTGAAACATCTTAGTAACCTGAGGAAGAGAAATCTAACGAGATTCCCGGAGTAGTGGCGAACGAAAGGGGAAGAGCCTAAACTCTAGTGACTTAGTGGGCTTGGGCCCTATGTCATTAGAGTGTTGCAAGACGCAAGATACAGAACTCAAGAACTGTGACAGAGTAAAAAAACTTCTGCCTAGTCAAATGTCCCTGGAAAGGGCAACCAAAGAGGGTGATAGTCCCGTAGACGAAAGGTTGAAGTCTCTGCTTGTGTTCTTAAGTACCACGGGACACGAGAAATCCCGTGGGAATCTGGGGTGACCACATTCCAAGGCTAAATACTGCTAACGACCGATAGTGAACGAGTACCGTGAGGGAAAGGTGAAAAGAACCCCGAGAGGGGAGTGAAATAGAACCTGAAACCTTGTGCCTACAAGCAGTCAGAGGCTTGGTTTTTACCAAGCTGATGGCGTGCCTATTGAAGAATGAGCCGGCGAGTTAATCTCTGTGGCAAGGTTAAGTAACTTAGTTACGGAGCCGTAGCGAAAGCGAGTCTGAATAGGGCGATTAGTCGCGGGGATTAGACACGAAACCGAGTGAGCTACCCATGGCCAGGATGAAACCCAACTAACCTTGGGTGGAGGTCCGAACCCGTGTACGTGGCAAAGTGCTGGGATGAGCTGTGGGTAGGGGTGAAATGCCAAACGAACCCGGAGATAGCTTGTACTCCCCGAAATGCATTTAGGTGCAGCCTCAGGTAATAACTTATGGAG